>PBKF01000008.1 GCA_002722105.1 Fidelibacterota bacterium | reverse complement strand
TAAATCTATTGAAGAATAGAGCAAAAACTCATCGCTTGTGTTTGCTGAATAATCTCTTTTTACAATGACTGGATTTAGAATCTTAAGCTCAATCAATTCAATAAATTTTTGACGTAATGCAGCATAACCATGTTCTTTATTTGATTCCAGAATTAAAATTGTTTTTGGCGATAAGGATAAATCTCCTAGATATATACTTGATTCTACTTTTAAAAATGAAATTTGCTTTGGGTCAATAGAATCCAGCTCATAAGAATTAAATAAGGGATAATGTCTTTCACTTTGTTTAAAAGATCTATTGTTTTGAATAATACTTAAGCTACCAGGTATTTCAAAATCAAGCTTATTATCACCAATAAATAAATAATCCAACGCTTGATCAGAAACATGCCACTTATCCTGTGATTTTGAATACAAATAACCAAATGAATTCAAATCATTATGACTAATGGATTTTGAATTTGAAATATCGCCTATCACACGTGGTACTTCTTCATCCCCTAAATTTAAAATTCCGTTTGTAGTACGCCTTTTCCTGAAAAATGGGTCGTATGGTGTTGAATCTATTTTAGGTATTTCACTGTGATTTTTTCTACCAGAATAACGATCTACTAATAATTGAGCTACAGGAATTTCAGCTTCCGGTTCCTCTGTAAGCGATACACGGATTGTATCACCCAAACCATCTTCTAATAATGTACCGATCCCGACAGCTGATTTGATTCTGCCATCTTCTGCTTCTCCTGCTTCTGTTACGCCTAGATGGAGTGGATAATTCATCTTTTCTTCAATCATAGTCTTTACTAACAGTCTGTATGCCTGAACCATGACCTGTGTATTACTTGCTTTCATTGAAAGTATTATATCATGGTAACTTTCATTTTCAGCGATCCTTAGAAACTCCAGAGCTGATTCCACCATCCCAAGTGGTGTATCACCATATCGGCTCATAATTCTGTCTGATAAAGATCCATGATTTGTACCAATTCGCATAGCAGTACCATTTTCTTTACAAATTCGAACTAAGGGTATGAATCGTTCTTGTATTCTCTCCAGTTTTTCTGCATACATTGCATCGTTGTAATCATGAATTTCAAACTTTTTTCGATCAGCATAATTGCCAGGGTTTATGCGAACTTTTTCAACAATGCTTGCTGCTATTTCTGCAGCATTGGGAGTAAAATGAATATCTGCGACCAAAGGTGTATTGAATCCTTTACTTCGTAATCCATCTTTGATTTTTTGTAAATTTTCTGCTTCTTTATTACTTGGTGCGGTTATTCGTATAATCTCACATCCTGTATCGATCATTCGAATTGATTGTTCTATAGTAGCATCTGTATCCATGGTGTCTGTTGTGGTCATGGATTGGATTCGTATGGGATTTTTCCCACCAATACCTACATTACCAACCATAACTTCACGTGTTTTCCAGCGCTCGTAGCTTGTTGGACTTGGACAATAAAGTTGCATGACTAATTATATGGTTTTTTTAAATATTGCTTTGCTTTATTCATAGCAGATGAATAATTATCAAGTGCAATACATTTTTCATAATTCAATTTTGCTTCAATCCTGTCTTCTAATTTATCATAAATCATACCTTTGAGAAGATAAGTATTGCCAAGAACTATATCCAACTCAGCAGAATAAGTATTTATCGAGCTATTTACTAAATCAAGAGCATCTGTATAATTCTCTAAATGGAATTCTAGTAATGCTCTTTCATAATCTAAATATGGTTTATACCATTCTCGTTGGCGTGCAGTAAGCTGAGAAGACATTTTATCCATTTCTTTGATTTTTATTTCTGATTCCCTTAGTTTATTTGTCCTAATCATGGATTCTAGGAAAAGAATATTAAAATAGTAATTACTGGGGAAATGTTCTACTAAGTCTTTAGAATGCTTAAAAGCCAGTATTGGTTCATCTTCAACCCAAAGATATAAAAATCCAAGAATCCCCTTTGCTTCGATCCAGGCCCATTCACTTTCATTAGCTGCTCTAGAAATTTCTATCAATCCTGATTCTCGTGAAGCATTTAAGCCATAAAATTCAACTGTCCATTTTAATAAAAGATTACTTAGCCCAGAATAATACTCAATAATACCTATAGGTAATCTAGCATCTAATAAATGAGGAGCTTCTTCTGCAACATCATCTATTATAGTAAAACCCTTATAAGCTCTAAACAATGTTCTAAACCATTCTTTTTTTCCTAAGCTGAGTCTTGCACTCAACCCAATAGCGGACCCTTGATATAAACGGTAAACTGGATTGTAATCATATGCTTCTACCAGTTTGTCATATACAAGTTGTATCCCTCTTAAATCATTTTCGAGAATCTTGCGGTTATTATCAATTGAATCATAAGCCTGACTACGAACCCACCTTGCAGCCGCCCAGATAAGATGTACTCCAGGATGATCCGGATATAATTTTCTTGCTTGAGTTAGTAATTCAATTGAGTGGTCAAATTCATAATTATAAAAAGCATGTACTCCTTCTCTTACAAGTTTATCACCCTGATAATAATCTTTTGTTAATCCAACCGTAATAAAAATTAAAGGAAGAATCTTTTTAATCACTTTTAGATAAGTAAAAATCTGAATTAGAAGTTAGGATTTATAATTGTAAAAAGCATTTCCACTGGAAATGTATTATAAAATAAAAATTGGCGAAAAATACTAAATCTAAGATCCTTGAGATGTTAAAATAAGCCATCCGCGTGATTCATTATTCTCTGGTTTTAATTCCAGGCTTTTTTCCCAGCTAGCACGTGCTAATTGTTTCTCATCCATTTTCCAATAAGTGATACCCATACCCATGTAAGCATCTGGGTTATCCGGACTCAATTCCAACACTTCCTGGTATGCAACAAGAGATTCATTGAACATGCTTTTTTCCCTATAAAATTTTCCTAATACGCTCATAGCTCCCGGCAACCACGAAGACGTATTGTTATTGACTGACAGAGCATTTTTAAAAGCTTGCCGTCCCATTGTAGGATTACCTATCCTATTGTATTCCACAGCCATAACGTAATAGGTCTGAGGTAATAAGGTTCTCACCACAGCATCATTTGGTCTATAATGCAATAAATCTTCCCAGGATGCAGCTGTACGGCCCCATTCATGAGCATTAAAATAGCTTAGACCCTGCATATATCTGTAATCGGGGTTTTCCGAATCTAAATAAACAGCATCGCTAAATGATAGTGCAGCATAGACATATTTTCCTTGTTCAAAATACAGATCTGCTAATGACAAATGCGGTTGAAGATCCTTGGGGTTTAGTTTTATGGCTCGCTGGAAGGATTTTTTTGCTTCTTCTGTCCGTCCAAGTTTTAAATAATTTTCACCGGCAAGTTGGATAAACCCGGTATGGGTGGGATGTTTTTCAGATGCTTCTTCAGAAAGATTTAATGCTTCAGTGTAATCACCTGATTTCATTTTCCCCCTGATTATTGTAAGTTGTTGTGCTGGCCCATCTGGTGCTTTTTCTGAAGACATCTTCAGAATATCATTGCTAAGTTTCCGTTGTTGATCTGTATGGACATACATAGACATTGCTTCTATAGTAGCACCGTGATTAGGATCTAAATACAATGCTTCTTCAAATGCATTTTTAGATTTATGGTATTCTCCTAAAGTAGCATATAATGAACCTAAGAAAAAATGTGCATCCGGATTATCCGGATTTTTACCAACTTCTCTAAGATAAACCTCTTTAGCAGCAGAATAGTCCCCATTGGCTTCATAGTGCATTCCTAATTGTCGTTGAACATATAAATTATCAGGATTAAGGTTTGCTTCTTTCTCAAAATCATCTCTACTGAAAAAAGGTTTTGAATCCAGCGAGACAATTTTCTTTTTTGGCTCTTCCTGATAAAAATATCGTGTGGCTCGTGCTAATTCTTTATTTGATGCTTCGAGTTCACCTGTAAGATTAAATAATTCATCTGCATATGCAGCGGTGTTAAACCTATGAGATTTTTTTCCTATTGAAGTTGATTCAATAGACTCAGCATTAGCTGTTTTAACAGATGATGATTTTTTCTTTCCGGAGCTCTTTTTCTTCTTCTTTTTCTTACTTGTAGATTTCTTTTTAGATTTTTTCCCCGAACCTTTCTTCTTTCTCTTACTTGTAGATTTCTTTTTAGATTTTTTCCCCGAACTCTTTTTCTTCTTCTTTTTCTTCTTCTTCTGTTGTTCTTCTGAGCCAGCACGTACAAACCCTGCTTCTGATATAGGTAAACTTCCCATAAGAATAATACAAATAAGTAATCTGGTGATGAATTTCATGGCCTCAACTTCTCGGATTATCATGAAATTTACGCAAAGAGATATTAATCCCAACAATTTTATTTACATACAACAAGTGATTTTTTCATCATTAATAGCGATGAATCCTATAAGGTTATCGTTAAACTTCATTTTTTTCTTGCAAAAGAAATTCCAAAAACACTTATCGCTAAAATATTTAATAATAATTCTCCGTAGGCCAATACTTTATTTTCGAAATAAAAAGGAAAATAAGGAGGAATAATCATTTCCCATATGGGGATATCGCCTTTTTCAGGCTCTATGGGATAAATCCAATAATTTGTTTCCAATATTGGATAAAACCATTTAATTCCAACAGTACGTGATGTAAGCCAATCCGTAATTAAATGAAGCATTGAACCTACAAATAGCAAGACGAATGTTTTTTGGATAAAATCATTTAATTGAACTTTTCCAAACCCATAGCCAAAACCACAAAAAATAATCCAAAATATCGGTGTATGTAAAATACTGTGATGCCCTGCGACTGTGTTTGACCAAAGGCCATCTATATCAGGTAGAACTGTCGCAAAAATGAGCAAAATGATCCATTCGCGGTCAAGTTTGGCTAATTTCCCTACTAAATAGCCAGAAGCAATATGTGAATTAACAAACATGATTGATAGGGCAGTCTATCTATCAATTATCATAGGATTAGTGTCCTCCACCAATTTTACAACACCTTGGAAGAGCTTCATAAGCAACAGGATCCGCTAACACTTCATTGGCTTGATAACCCAATTTTGAAATTGTTAATTCCATAGCAGCTAAATCAACAATAGTAGGATCATGGGTCACATGGGCAACCTTATCTTTTAGAGTTACGTGGACAGATTTCACACCTTTAACAGACCCAAGCCCTTTCTCAATAGTTTTCTGGCACATCCCGCACTGTATAGTATTGACACTTATTTGAGTCTTATGCTCTATACTCCCACAACCAATTTGGGCGAGTAATAAAATAGTGGAAAATATTGAAATAATATGATTCATTTCTTTACCTCAATTGATAATGTGAAATTTACAATCGCTTGAAACCTTTAATTCACTCAAAACTTTCTAGATTAATTTATTTAACCATTTTAATCAATTTTCTGAATCGGTCTCCATCTGCAATTTCCTGCAGACTGAATAATAACATCTCTACAGTTGTTAATAAACCACCATTATTTTGGATGCGCCCCAATGCGATTTGGTGATTATTTTGACTTCTTGCTGTAACAGCATCCGTAACCACTTCTACATGCTGCCCACTGTTGATTAAATCACGTTCTGTTTGATAAATACAGACATGTGTTTCAATTCCCGCAAGCACAACACCATCATAATTAGTCATATAATTTTCCTCCAAAGAAAATCCCACATCGGCAACACAAGAAAAGGATGATTTTATAATGGGTTTCGTGTTTGTAAGTAACGATTTAATAGGCTCAATTGTAGATCCTAATTTTTCAGGGACCTGCTCCGTCAAAATTATTGGTAGATCAAATAACTGAAATCCTTTGATAAGTATTATTAAGTTTTCTAGAAAAGTTTCTTTTTGATACATTGCCGAAAATAGTTTTTCCTGAACATCTACAATGATGAGGTAGGGGTTTTTCATGAGCTATTCTCCTAATCTGAATAATTCAAGTTGTTGCCAAGATGAAATCTCATCCGGAGTTTTCACTAAAGCTACGGAAGAAAATGTAATTGATTCAGGGAAACTGATATCCTCTAATTCTATATCCCTTATTTTCATATTTCCATATGCTAAANTCAAATGAGGATCAAATTCATAAGTGCGATATTGATTTAAATATTGGTCAATCTGATTTTGAAGTTGAATCAAGATTCTTTTTGTTTCCATTTGGAGGTAAAGTGTTTTCCATGGGGGCTTTCCGGTGTTAACTCCTAGAGTTTTCAGGGAAATAGCATTACTTCTTTTTGCAAAATTCTTAAAAAAAGAAAGTGTGTATTCTATATCTAAATCCAACCTNCCAAATAATGTTACATGAGGGTCAAATGTTGGCGAATTTAATAGATTAGTACAATCCTCTATCAATTTCCCCAATTCCAATCTATCTGCCTCATCCGGGATTAACCAGACTGACCATCGATGCACCATTATTTAATTAACTTTCGAATATNATCTAATTTTTTATTGGCCTTTTCTAATTCTTTTTCAAGCCCTTTATTCACAGATTTTTTAGAGGGATTCAAAATATTCTTTTTGGCAGCTCTTACATCCCGACTAATGATCGGATNAATTGCCAATACTACATCCAAATGTCCCAAATGGTTTTTATTGCCATAAGTTTTCAGCATGCGAACTGCATTTCGGCGTACATCACGTGAGTTGTCATCCAGAAGATCAACAAACCAATCTACAGTTTGAGGTTTTGTTTTCACATATTTCCCTAATTGCCTAACAGCTTCTGGACGTGCATCCCATGTNGTACCACCATAAGCTACTAATTNTTTTAAGCGGTCATAATTTTTGTCTGTTACAACACTACCAAAATATGTTATAGCAGATTTACGAATAACATCATTATGGGAATCTGAATTCAGGAGGGTCTCTACTTTTGTTCTAGCTACAGTCGTATCTACAACAACCAAAGCTCTAAATGCATCCGATACGCTGTAATATTTTTCATCTGTTTCTATGATGTTTAGTAGGAATTTGCTTACATCTGCATTGCCTTTATAATTTTTTAAAGCACTCCAAATGGCACGGCGAACACGNTTGTCCTGTCCGGCTTCAAGCTCTATTAATTCATTTGAGTACTTTTTTGATTTTAATTTTGCAAATGCACTTACCGCCTCTTTTCTTACACCCCAAAAAGAATCAGAGTTTATGGATTCCAGTAATGCAAGTTCTACAACNCGTCTTCCTTTTTTTGTACCTAACTCCCTGGCTGCCGCAATTCGGTCTAAAATGTGGTTTCCATACTTGAGCTGTATAATCCATTCATTTACAGACTTTTTAAAAATGAGTTTGCATGGGACTCGCATGCCNGCATTAAACACAACCATTTTTGGCCTTTTTGCTGAAGGAATTTCAAAAATTGCTTCTTTATCTTCCACCCAGATCGTGTGCATTTTACCATCAATCTCTACCTGAATAGGCATTTTAAACATATTANTATTTNCNTGTTNCTGTTTTACNGTCAGTTTNACTGCTTTATTTCGTTGATTNAATATCCATTTGACATCATATTCAGGAAATCCTGGNTCATAGAGCCACTGTTTGAAAAACCAATCCAAATTTTGCCCTGTGGTTTCTTCTATGGCTTTTTTCAAATCTGTTGTTTCAACATTTTTATAAGCATTCTGTTTAGTGTAATTCTGAATACTTCTCCAAAAAGCATCATCTCCTAAATAATCCTGCATCATATTAAGAATTAAACTTCCTTTAGAATAAATATGGCCATCGAATACCTCCATTGATTCATAAAAATGGTGTTGAACAGTTGGACGTCTCCAGCGTTTATTTGAACCAAAATATCCGTTTATTTCTCCAAAGCGAATATATTCACCTTCATCATAGCCNAAATGGTGTTCTCTATATTTTCGNGAGAAGAAGGTGGCAAANCCTTCATTCAACCATGCATTAGCCCAATTTCGAGTTGTAATTAAATCACCGTACCATTGGTGGGCTAACTCATGAGCGACTAGTCCGTCACTACTCACATCCGGCGCTGCAAATTCGTCGTACATCGTACGGTCGGTATTATGAGTAAGGGTAATATTTTCCATACCACCGAACATAAAATCATCTATTATTACTTGGTCATATTTTTCAAATGGATACTCAATCCCTGTCTTTTCACCAAAGTACTTCATCATGTCCGTGGTCAGACCGAATGATCTCAAGGCTTCATGCTTATTNTTATGATAAACCCAGTAATTCACAGGAATTCCATTGTAAGAATCTTCCACTTTAACTAAATCTGCCACTACATAGGAAATTAGATATGCTACCATGGCATGGTTCTCTCTCCAATGCCAGGTGTGTGTNCCATTTTTATGTGTTTGTATAGAAACTAGTTCCCCATTTGATAAAGCTTTATAGTTTTGANCTACTGTGAGTTTTACTTCAAAAGTTGCTCTATCGTTTGGATAATCATAAATAGGTACCCAGTGGTGGTTATCCATATCTTCACCCTGCGTCCAAGCCTGCCAAGGTTTATCCGGATAGGTTTCATCTGGCTTGATAAAATATGTACCTTTCCTTGGCTTTGCTGAATAGTCCAANNGTATTTGGATAGTATCTTCCCAACTAATATTCTGATTAAGTGTAATGTGGACTTTTTCTTCTCCCATTGCAAAAGAAACATTTTTTCCATCAGCTCGAACTCGTCTTATAATCATATCTTCAGCATCCAGAGAAAATTCTTTTAGAGACTGACTGAAAGGACTCAAAGTATGAATCACATACCCATTTACAGTTTCGCTAGCTATGTCTACAGTTATATTTATATTAATATGATGAATATCCACTTCTCTATCCCGGGTCCGTTGTCTTGGAGCATCCCCATCTGTAGCAAAAAGCATGGAAAATAAAATTGTAATAAAAACAAATCTCATATCAACCTCATTTTGATCAGTCTTAAACTTATAAAAGGGGTTTAATAATAATAATTAATCATTTAAGATGTTCATATATTAGTAAACTTATAAATGGTCCATTAATTTTAAACTATATTTATCTTTGTAAATNCTATTTTTTAATTCCAGTCAATGCCAAAAAGCGAAAATAAATTTAATGATCTCGGTCCAAAAGAATGGCTTCCTTTTCAAAAATCTTTCACNGAATATAAAGATCTTGAGACTCTAATAGACACCAATCTCAAATTCTTCACAAAACCATCTATATCACCAAAACAGAATGTATTGTCAATTGGCTCAGATAAATTTTCAAGCTTATTTAGGTCTTGCTCTGCAAAATTGGGGCTTAGTTGGAATTCAGCTAAAAAATCTTATGATTTTTTAGCTGCGGATCTTATAAAGAGTGAATTACCTATTTCAGATGCGATGACTTGGNTTGCTAAGCATAGTCGCAAACTTAATAATAAAAAATTTCTTTGGGTCTTAATTCCTACAAATTGGCTAGATAGTAATGGATTCCCAATCCCTTGGAAATTATCCACTGAGTTAGCAGAATTTTTAACTCGTAAAGATGAAAAAATTATTTGTCTTCCAAATGGACAAACATGGACTTCTTTGTATTTCAGGAAGGATGAAATCTCAAAATTTTATAAACCAGATTTCAATTATCCAGATAATGGCATAGTAAAACTAAATCAAAACTCATTCCCTGATTGGTTCATCCTTAAGCCCAAACCCAGAACTAAAAATGAGGTTCTTCATCCAGCAAAATACCCCGAAGAGTTGGTTCAGATGTATGTGAAAAAATTTACCAATCAAGNTGAAATAGTTTTTGATCCCATGTCGGGAACCGGTACAACGCAAGTTGAGTCACTAAGATTAGGGCGTAAAGCTTATGGTATTGAATTAAGTAAGCTTTTTCATGATATCGCAACGGAAAAATGTGCGNNATTTCAANAAACTAAAGCATGGAGAATTGAATTAGGTGATGCTCGTGAAATTGAATCAATGGATTTTTCAAAATTTGATTATGTGATTACTTCTCCACCATACTGGGATATGCTCAATATGAAAGGANCTAAAAATCAAGCATTACGAAAAGCCAAAGGACTACAAACTAATTACTCTGATAATAGGAATGATCTGGGTAATCTAAATAATTACACAAATTTTGTTAAGGTCTTAGTAGATATTTATAGAAAAACTGCTAATAATTTGAAATCTTCCGGACACATNACAATTGTTGTGAAAAATATAAAAAAGAAAGGAAAGCTTTATCCATTGGCCTTTGATTTAACAAATAAATTAATGGAATATTTAGAATTCATACACGTAGGATTTTGGTGCCAAGACGACATCCAAATTTCTCCTTATGGATATAAACATACATGGGTAAGTAATACATTCCATCATTACTGTGTAACTTTCAAAAAACATTAACCAATTTATTAAGCAACTTTTTCCCCCTTAATCCTAAGAAAAAAAGACTATGAAATTGGGATGAAGCAATTTGGTAAAAGTCAGGAAAATATATAAAAATAAAAAAAGGGACTTGATAAAGCCCCCTTTTTATGAAATATAGTATTCTTAGCCTAAATATCTCCGCAAGTTTTTACTTCGAGAACGGTGTCGCAATCTTTGAATCGCTTTTTCTTTTATTTGTCGCACCCTTTCTCGAGTGAGATCAAATTCTTCACCAATCTCATTTAAGGTCATGGCACTGTCACGATTTATCCCAAAATACATCTCTAAGACAATCCGTTCTCTTTCAGAAAGAGTTTCAAGAGCACCACTGACTTCTTCCGTCATGGATTCCATCATGATTTTTGCTTCTGGCTCTTCTGCTTCAGCATCTTCAATAATATCTAATAAACTGCTGTTTTCACCTTCTTGAAAAGGAGAATTAAGAGAACTATGTCTACGAGAATATTGCATAGCCATCAACACTTCATCGCCACTCATTTCTAATTGTGCACCGATTTCATCTCCCTTAGGTTGACGCTCAACTTCTGCTTCCAGCTTTTCTGCGGCACGGGTTATTTTGGTGATAGTCCCAACTCTATTAAGTGGGAGACGTATTAAACGTGATTGTTCTGCCAATGCCTGCAGGATTGACTGGCGGATCCACCATACTGCATAAGAAATAAATTTAAAACCTCGTGTATGATCAAAACGTTTAGCTGCTTTGATTAGGCCCATATTTCCTTCATTAATTATATCCGCAAGAGAGAGTCCATTTCCTTGATATTTCTTTGCAACGGATACCACAAATCTCAGATTAGCTTCAACCAGCTCTTTCATTGCTAATTCATCATCATTCTGAATCCGGATAGCAAGTTCCACCTCTCGCTCTGGTGGCAGAGGATTGAATTTCCCAATTTCAGCAAGGTACATACTGATACTTCCACTAGATACTTTACTGGGTTTTGCTTTTTTCTTATTGGAAGATTCAGGAGCAGCCTTTTCTGAATTTTTCTTTTGAGTTGCTTTGACTTCTTCTTTAACAGTTTTTTTAGTTTTTGTTTTAGCCAAATCAGGGGCCCCATGTTGAAATTTTATAATTGTATTTATTTTGCTTTGGATAAAGCCTATCAATTTATAAACAAATTTCTATTTTATGAAGAGAATCTTCTGTGACTTTGACTTATTAATTGTTGTCGCATTTATAATATATGTTCCCGAAGAAATATTTTGATTGTATTCTGACTTACTATTCCATACAACTTTCTGTAAACCGCTGGATGGCATTTGTATACTTTTACTGAAAATACGTTCTCCCATTATAGAAAATATAGAATAAGTAATATAGTCTCCAGATCGAGCCATTAAATCAAAAGTTACTGAACCATTAAATGGGTTTGGGTAAGCAGGTACTATTGTTAGAAACTCTTCAATAGGTATTATTGGCGGATTATCTGGTTCAATTTCAGCAAAACCAGTGTAGTAAGTTATATCTTCTTGATTAATTACAATTAAGTCACCATTAGAAATTCCTACCCAGTTTAGTTCATCATTTGCAGGTGGTAAAGTCATGACAGCAAAATACTCATCAGATTCAATAATTGATAAACCATTTACCCCACCAAAGATATAAAGATCATTTCCATCTGAAAAAATTAAATTTAGTTGTGAAATCGATACGCCTGCTTCTACCAATGTCGTCAGGGATACTTCAAGACCTAAAATGATAGAATCCTCGTATTCTATATTTTGCATGATGTAAAATAATAATAACTCCGTATCAACTACGTGACTCCAACCCTCTTCTTGCCATGATCCACCATCAAATGTCTGAGGTTCATGCTCATTTAACCAAGAGATATCTGTCCCATAATCTGTAATTAAATTAAATAAAAGATCTTTGTTCAATGTCCCATTATGTATCAATGAATATGTAATACTATTTTTGTGATAAAGAAAGGGATGTGGATTTGGGACAGAGTTATCTCCTGAAGTAGCCAATCTCAAATGTCCAATACCTATAATATGTTCATAATCATTCATTAAGGTAGAAACAGAATTCCAATAAGCTGTGGAATCTTGGGTTGCTGAAGATTCCGACCGGTATATAGGCTCCAATGAATCTGGATTTTCAACCTGATATCCCAAAAATGCCCAACCATTATCCATATATTCAGATTGCTCAAAAAATACAGTGAGCTGATTTAATACAGCAGATTGTTCGTTTACAGATAACGCTGGAATTGTCAATCCAGATTTAGTACAAACTGCATAGAGTCTGCAGGCATATGTACATTCGGGAATGAAGATTAGTACTAAAATTAATTGAAAATAAACTCTCATCTGTAGAAATTAGATGAAATAAAGATTGTATTCAAAGAATTACAAAAAAGAAACATTATATGAAATTATTAATATTCTTGGTACCAAAATAAAATATCATCATTTTTAAAAGAGTCTAAATTTCATATTTTAATTAAGATAAGTATTGCTATGCTAATAACGATAATGACATTTAAAAAATACTATTCCAAAATTCTTTACACCGATCTTTATTCGGTAGTTTCTAAACTAATGAAAAAAATATGATAAAAGTCAACCTAATTGAAGATAAACAAGTACGAGTAGTTAATCTTTCTATTATTTTTTCTTGACTATCAGTAACGTTATGTCATCATCTAGTGTACTACCTTTTATCCATTCACTACCAAGTCTAGATAAAGTATTTAAAAGAGTTTTTGGGTCCTGATCTATATTCTCAAGTATACAATCATATACAGCCCCATAACCAAGCATCTCACCACTTACATTCGTGGCTTCTGGTAAACCGTCAGATAAAAATATCATAATATCTCCTGGATTAAAATCATAAGTATCTGACTTATAATCTTCTTCTTTCAATGAACCTAAAGGTAAGCCAACCTGCAATATTTCATTTAATTCCCCCTTTGCAGCACTGTAAAAATATAGAGGTGGCATACCAGCTGAAGAAAACTGCACTGAACCATTGCTCAAATAACCAATATTTAAAGCCATTCTATTTTGTCCAAGATCAATATTTTTTATTACAGTATTTAACTGACTCATAATATCTTTTGTATCTGGCTGTGAGATACCATGCAACCCTGCTTTTGTAATAGAGACCATCATTCCTGCTGTCATACCATGACCTGTTGCATCACCGGTTACAAGATAAATTGTACCATCTGGCTGTTCAAAAAAGTCATAATAATCACCACCAACTTCTGTAGCTGTATCAATCTTTGCAGCAATCTCATATTCAGGTAATCTGGGAATTTTGGAAGGTAATAAATCCAGCTGAAATTGTCTGGCCAATTCAAGCTCTTCTGTTTTTCTTAATTCTTCTGTTTCACGAAGGTTTCTATTCTTAAGGAATTGCACATACCAATAAAGTAGGCCAGCAATAGATAAGATATAAAAAGAATAAGCCCACCAAGTTGCCCATGGAGGTGGATAAACTTTTACTTTGATTTCAGCAGGGTTTTTATTCCATAATCCATCATTATTACTTCCTATAACTTGAAATAAATAATCTCCAGGTGGTAGGTTGGTATAACTTGTAAATCTACGATCACCTGCTTCAACCCAGTCAGGGTCATATCCAACCATTCTATATTTATATTGGTTTTTACCGGTTCTGGTGTAATTCAAAGCATTAAAGTCGAATGAGATCCCACGATCTCTAAAGGTAACTTTAATCAATTTTTGGATATCATTAGCTGAACCAAATAAAATTTTATGCCCATCTTTGAAAACTGAAGCTATATCAATAATGGGAGGATTTGGGTTTTTAAATATTTTTTCAGGTTCTAAGTAATTAACACCATTGCTGCCACCAAAATATATTGTTCCATCAGATGTTTTTGTACCAGCGTCAAATAAAAATTCGTTACTCTGTAAGCCATCTTCAGCATAGTAATACTCTTCAAAATTTTCTTGTACAGGATTAAACTTACAGATACCATTCTTTGTTGCTATCCATAGGTATCCATCATCGTCTGGGATAATCTTACAAACAGTATTATCAATTAAGCCTCCTTCTCTTTTATAATAAACTTTAGATTTCCCCGAACTTTTATCGAAACGAGCCATGCCCGTTGGCCACGTACCAAGCCACAGATTGTTACGACTATCTTCCGTCATTGTTACAATCATTCCACTCGGGATTGAAGTGGAATCATTTGGATCATGATTATAAGTGTCAAAGGTGTAATTATCTACATCAATTTTAAATAATAAACCATCACTTGCTCCAACCCAAATAATACCTTGACTATCTTCAAAAAATGTCTTTGGGATGTATCCTCGTGTATCTATGGACAATTTCTTGAGAAATTTTGCTAGCTCTAATTCTTTTCCATTAAAAACCGAAATGTCTGTAGTTCGGTTTATAAAAATATCACTTCCCTTCATTTTTAAAGCAATTGAATTATCGTTTTGATATCCTATCCATAATATACCTCTACTATCATAGTAGATTTCTTCAATCCCCCACCCCCATAACTTTGTATAATAATTATCTCTATCTTGATACCATTGATTTAAAATTTTATCAGTTTCTAAATCATATTCAGTTATAACTCTTAGTCTCTTAACATAGTCCCAACTGCTAAAATGTGCTATAGAATTAGTTACGGTGAATGCAAAATTATTTAAATCATCTTTGAGCTTAAAATTATTCTCGTAAAGCTCCTTTTTTATTGGATCAAAGGTATATAGATTTCCACCATTGGCAATGATTGCAGTCCCATTAGGATTCCCACATATATTACTTACATTTGGATTCGGGAATGAATTCTTACGACCTTCTGCATATGGCAATAATCCAAATTTTTGATAGTATGGGTCATATATGCTAATGCCCATTGTAGATGTGCTTACCCACATAGCACCAGCTTTATCTTGATATAAATATCTTATTCTATTATCTCTTAATGCATTACTCAGTTTTCTATCCATAGTTAACCTAGAAGCTGATCCTGTTTTATGGTTAAACCGTAGTATTCCTTGGCCATTATTACTTAACCAAATTTCATCAGAATTCATGAATTCCAAACCTTGTGGGTTAAAGGAAAAATCATCTGACTTATCAGGATCAATATCAAAATATTTAAACATACCCGTAGCTTTATTGAACCGACATATTCCTGATGGCCCATCATTATTTCCTATACACCATAGATAGTTTTTAGCATATGGGTCTTGAACCATATCTAATAAGCCAAACTCATACTTTGTTTTGTATCTATCAAGAACACCTCTATCAACATCAAAAAGAGCCATCCCCTTATTATTAGAAATCCAAATAGTACCATCTTCGTTTACCTCAAAATCATGGACAGAAGACTTCAAATTTTTATCATTTTGTATTTTTTTCACATCCAGTTTATTTATTTCACTTACTTTATAAACACCTATGCCCCAGTACTCGGGATAGTCTGGTGGAGCCATTGTCCATAATGCAGCTGAATATACTGCATCAGACTGAAACCGCAGTTTGTAATTCCCTGGTTTTAGGCTAATTTTCTGTACAGTGATCCGGTTGAATAAATTTCCACCAGCGTATGCAGCACTTGATGAATCTTCATCCCATGGTGACCATACTTTATTGCCTTTTAAATCTTCAATCCATCCATAATCATATTTACCATTTCTTGGCACTTCAAATTCTCCCATCAGGATTACAAAAATACTGTCCTCCGTATCTAATGAAAATTCCTGTGTCATATTTTGAGTATTACCAGGGCTGCCAATTTTTGCTATGAGGTTTTCTATTTTTGATATGTTTTGTAGCTGGTTATAAAATTCATCTGTATATATCGATTCACCAATAACGGGTATATTTTTTATATGATTACCTCCTCTATCCATTATAATGAAATAACGATTTTTTATACCAATTATACGGCCATCTGGCAATTGTCCAAGATTTACCACATCCCTTATATTTGTATTTGGAATATTTAGTGGGTCAATTCTTTTAAATTCTTCAGTTTCTACATTTAGTCTATTAATCAAACCTGCTGATGTTGCTATCCAAATATGGCCACTCCTATCTTCAAAGATAGTTCTTGGAGCACCCTTTGAAATAGATAATTCATCATAATGCATATATTGATAGGATTTCATTGAATATCCATCATATTTATTCAATCCATTATCAGTGCATATCCATATGTAACCTCTTGAATCTTGGTACACATCATAAACAGTACTCTCTGACAAACCATCATCTTCTACAGTAAGATGCCTAAAGTTAATTGTTTGGTCAATTGCAAATAAATTTACTGGAATTGAAAAATGGCAAATAATAAGAAAAGTTAAAATGTAGGAATAGTGTTTCGAGATAGAATTTATTTTTGTATTTATTCTTAAATCCATGATTGCGGAGTTGACTATTGGGTAAGGCACAGAATTCCCTAAGGACTTTTCACTTTTTGATCTGCAGAAACCTTTTCAATTGCAGTAATCGTAAACTTTGTATCCTTGCCACGAATATCAAGGGTGAAATACTCGTCTACTTCTAATCCAATCATAGCCTGGCCAAATGGTGAATGGTAGGTTACAACCATTGGGTAGAGATCCAATTCAAATTCAATGGGGCCTAAAAGATAATAATCTTCTGATTCATTTTTACCTTCTTCGAGAATAGAAACTTTATTGCCAAAACCTACTTGGTCCGTATCAATCTCACCAAATTCAATGATATGAAATGGAGAGTATGTTTGCATCATTTGTGTCTTGCGTACGATTAAACTCTGTTCTTCACGAGCAGCATGGTATTCTGCATTTTCCTTCAAATCCCCATGGCTTGCCGCATCTCTAATTTTTTCCGCTGTCTCCTTCTTTTTTTTATCAAGAACTTTCATTTCTTTTTCCAATTCAAGATGGGTATCCCGAAGAATTAAAGTTGACATAGTGAGTTTCCTATAGCTTAGTGGATGAAATAAATTGTTTGGTTGAGGTTGCAATTTTATGCAATACAGAGAAAAAATTAAGTCAAAGATAAAACCTAATCAAGTGCTTGTTACATGTCATTTTTATTGGATTGCTAAATAAATAGGATATTACCCAACAGCTGAATATTTAAAACATGATTTTTAAACTATAGGATTGAAGGGGAAAATAGATAAATCACTCCAAGGCCATTTAAATTGGAATGCCCATCCCAAATAAAATCAATAAATAAATCAAACATTGCATAAGGCCAATAAGCACTGTTAAGACGTACCATTGGACTTGGGTTTGTTCACGCTTTACTTTTTTCACCACTATCGGTAAATAAATAAATGGAGATGCGAAAAGCAGGATAACAATGAAAATATTTACAATCATTTATAATTAACCATTAAATAAGTTTCAGAAGTCTTATGCGATGAGGTTTTTTCCATGATATTCTTGAGCATTAATTAATTCATGAATTTTATTAAAATTTTTATCAGTTATTGAACCTGCTACAATAACATTAAATCGTCTATCATATCGATTAATGATTTTTCGTAACATGGCTTGACCATCAAGTGCAGTATTCTCTCCACCTGATGTCAGAATACTGGAAATTTCTTCAATTCTTGATAACCGGTCTAGTTCATTTAATATATCTATCGTTTGATCGATTGCTTTATGAAATGTTACAGCCATTGGGTACGCTCTAGATGCTAGTCGATTTGTTAGTTTAGAATCGATAATTCCACTATCTCTTAATACTCCAACAACTACTTCTGGTACATTTGATGATTTACATAAATCAATATCTCTCTCCATCATTTCAATTTCATCCTGATTGTAAATAAAATTTCCAGGCCTTGGGCGGATCATCACTTTTACGGGTATATTTACAGATTTTATAGTTTTCTGTATGACACTTATATCAGGAGTGAGGCCATCCAATTCCAAATTCTTGCACAATTCAAGTCTCTCAGCACCTCTTCTTTCTGCGTTCACTGCTTCCGCAGTTGTTTCAATACATACTTCTTTGATTGGAATTTTTCTTTTTTTCAAAATGGGATCAAAAATATGCATTTATCATGTATGGGTATGTGATGAATATATAATTTATGAGTAGCCTTCACAGGATCGGTTTTTTGTCCAGATGATAATAAGTAGATTTAAACACGCAGAATTTTTCAATATTGGTGTTTATCTTACCATTTATTTATAAATACCATAAACTAAATTGATTATTATGAATGATTTACTACAAATATGGGTCGAAAATATTAGGACAAATG
>PBKF01000007.1 GCA_002722105.1 Fidelibacterota bacterium | reverse complement strand
CATTCGGACCACCATTTCCTTTTTCAAAACTAGTTTACCGATCTGTGTTTGCAGAATCAATGTAGAATCTGATTCTTCTAGTATATCACCTGAAACGACAGTTCCATTTTGAAGTTCTATCCTGTGCTGAAATGCTGGTATAGTAATGAGATCTAAAATCTTCCGATCCAGGTTAGGCATGGTCTGTTTTTTTTCATAGCCCTTTACCACACTCTTTAAAGAATCAATTTCTGATTTCAATGCTTTAAGATTGGACTCATATTCAAAAAATGTGTCCTCAAACTTTAATTGTGCTTTGGTAGGCTGGGTTCTTTGCTGAGGTAATAAAACAGACTCTTTGGTAGGCTCTTCTGGAAATTCATCAACTGGTGACTCTGTTAATTCTTCCTGATAATCCTGTTCTTTTTCAGACTCTAGTTGAATTATAAGCTCTACTTCAACATGAGTATCTACAATGCTGAACTCTATTTCACCGGTTCCCTGTTTTTTATGAGATCCATAGAGGGAATATTCTCCGGGCTCTATTTTTTTAAATTTGAATTCGCCTCCGCCTTTTGATTTAGTGCTTTTAACTTCTTCGCCTTCCATATCAAAAATCGATAATTCAACTTTTTTGACACCTTCGCCTGCTGCATTTTGTACAACACCAGTTACAGTAAATTTACTCTTCGCAGATAGCAAACTTAAAAATAGAATACTTCTTAGGAGTAAATTATTCATGTTCCCTCTTTGAATAGTGTGCCTTAAAGGCCATACGTCTGACTGCTTCTGCATTCTTTTTTTCTTCGCCCAGTGAGTAAACAAGGTTGATTATATTATCATAATAAATATAGTTCTCTTTTTTCTCCAGCATGGGTAGCAACCCATCTATAACAGAAGGATCTTTATATCCGGCAAGGTTGTCAATGGCTTTTTTACGAATATCAATGGGGTAATCTTTACTCATAGAAATTTCAATGACAGCTTTTTTGACTTCCGGATCGTTGAATTCTCCCAAAGCAGCCAGCATGGTATTAAGCAGACTGTAGTACTGAGACTTCCCTGTGTTGTAGGTGTTCAACAAAGCAATAACAAGATTTTCTTCCTTGACACCTTTCATAGTATTCAGTGCAAATTCCCGAACTTCTAAATTTGTATTTGGATCACCTAACAATTCCGCAAATGCAATCGCTACATCATTAGGGTTCTTTTTACCCAGAATCTCTACCGCATTATTCCGGACACCGATATTAGCATTGGGGTCCTTGGCGATATTAGTTAAAATGGGAATAACCTGGTCATTCCCAAAGGCACCTAAAGTTTCAGTTAATAGGCGTTCCGTGCGAGACATATTCCCTTTGGCTACTTCGTAGAGATCGAGCAAGGCTAATATTTGATCTTTTGTACGGACACGGTTTAGGTTTTTTACTAGGGAAATATGGACTTCATTTGTTCGCTCTTCCAGTTTATGCATCGCCTGGACCAATGATTCCGCTGCTTTTGGATTCTCATCAAACATACCCAGCATATTAATGGATTCACTTAAAAGTGTATAATCCACAGCTGTTGTAGTGCCAACCATTTTACCAATAGAAGTAAGGGCATTTGGATGTTGAGTCTGGGCTAGTGTCTTTCCGGCAGCAACCCGTGCTTTTAGACTTTGTTCAGAATCTTCATAAATTTGGATCAATTCATCCAGCGCCAGAATATTTCCATCTCGGTACGCACTTTTTAAGGTTTGAATATTGTTTAAATAATCCGAGTCATTCGGGTCCCCGATGCCTCCTTTCCCAAACAGATTTTTAATTGTTGAACAACCATTTAATAAAAAAATTGTACAAATCCCTGTAAGTATCAGCCTAGACATTGTGCTCCCATTGATGGAGAGTTAGATCCTTACCATCATATACCGCATAGGAGGGGCGATGAAACCAATCTCCTAAAACGGCCAGTTTTCTTTCATTCACGCTAAACATTTCACCTAAATGATAATGCCCGCAGATCATGAAGTCAAAGCCATTATCAAACTTCATTTTAGCCATCTTTTGTATTTCAATACGCACATCTTCATTGAATTTTTCCGAATGCATATCATGTCTTCCACTTCTGGATATTATATTTGCGAATTTATAAGCAATGGTGGGGTGTAACCATCGGAAAGCCCAAATAAAAAATTTAGACCGAATTATTTTTTTTAATAACCGGTATCCATGATCCCAGCTTAAAATACCGTCACCATGAGTGATAAAAAACTTTTTATCATTTACAGTAATAACTACATCATCAAAATAAACTTTATCCATAATCTCTTCAGTGATGAATTCTTGCACCCAGTAATCATGGTTTCCCAAAATAAAATGTAATGCTATGCCATCTTCCTTCATAGCCATGGCTTTTTGGTAAAAATCAGTATATGATTTGGGCACAAGGTCAGGNTATTCNAAATAAAAATCAAATAAATCACCTACAAAAAAACAAGTGCCACCGGTTTCCCGGATTTGATCCAGCAGTCGATACAAATTTTCCCGACGAGTTATCTCTTTAGGGGAAGTTCGTATTTTTAAATGAATGTCAGAAATAAAATAGAGGGGTGTCTTCATGACGGGCGAAACTTAACTTGCCAATTTTCATAGAGCAAGACTCGAGGTAATGAATAAATCTATCACTAGAAGTGTTGAATTCTATACATATTTATACCTAAGATAGAGGAACCAACGTCGGAAATAGACGTAGAATTAGAGCTCATGAGATATATTTTAACATTTGTTATTTGCCTTTCAACGATCATCCAAGCCCAATCGTTCGGTCAAAATAAAGTTCAGTATAGGAATTTCGACTGGAGTTTCATTCAAACACCTCATTTTGATATATATTATTACGGTGAGAAACAAGGTTTAGCTGAATTCACAGCTGAAGTTGCAGAAGAAGCTTATGAACAAATTTCGCTGCATCTTCGTTGGGATCTAAAGCGCCGAGTATCAATTATGGTTTATAATTCACATAATGAATTTCAGCAAACAAACGTGGTTGGACCCTACATGCGGGAAGGAGTCGGNGGTGTTACTGAGCTATTTAAAAATCGAGTTGTTTTTCCCTTTGAAGGTAACTACGAGCAGTTCCGACATGTGATTCACCATGAGCTTGTCCATGCTGTAATCAATGATATGGTGTACGGCGGCAGCATGCAAAACGTGATCTCCAGTCGGACAAAGATAAGGGTACCGCTCTGGTCTAATGAAGGTCTGGCTGAATACCTAAGCTTAAATTGGGATACAAAGGCAGACATGGTTTTACGGGATATTGCAATGAATGAGAGAATGCCGTCTGTAAAAGAGTTGAACTATTTTATGGCTTACAAGGGCGGTCAGTCTTTATGGCGTTTCATCGCAGGGAAATACGGCAGAGAAAAAATCGGGGATGTCTTTCGTTCCATGAAATTCACTCAGAATGCGGAAAGGGGTTATGAACGGGCGCTGGGTATGAATTTTAATGAACTAACAACCCAATGGCACAAATATTTGAAGAAAGAATATTGGGCAGATGTAAAGGATCGTGATGCATTGGAAGATATGTCAGAAAAACTTACAGATCATAAGAAAGCACGCAATTTTTATAATGTAAGTCCTGCACTTTCACCGGACGGGAGTATGGTCGCAGTTTTATCGGATCAATCCGGTTATTTCGATATCCATATTCTTGATGCCATGACTGGCAAGCATATTAAAAAACTGGTAAAAGGAAACCGCTCTGTTGATTTTGAAGAATTAAAATGGCTACAGCCGGGTCTTTCTTGGTCTCCAGATAGCAAAAAGATTGTTTTAGCAGCTAAGGCAGGTAAGGGTGATGTACTCCATATTATTAATGTAAAAACACGAAAAAGCCAAAAAATTGAAATGGAGATGGAAGGTGTTTTTTCCGCTGCATGGAGTCCAGGTGGGAATGAAATTGCTTTTGTAGGGCAAATGGGCAGTTCCAGTGATATATATATCTATGATGTTAATGAAAAAGCTACCAGAAAAATAACTGACGATATTTTTTCCGATGCTTACCCGGCATGGGATCCGACAGGCACAAAAGTCATCTTTGTTTCTGACCGCGGCGAACATGTTTCCGGTGAATATGATGGGCTGATGGTAGATCATGACTACAGGCAGACTGATATCTATGCTGTAGATGTAGTAAGTAAAAAGATCGAACGTATAACTGCTACTGATTATAATGAATCACATCCAGTCTGGGCCAATACAAAAGATGCCATCTTTTATACTGCAGATTATAATGGTGTCTGGAATCTGTTTATCCACCCTTTGACAGGTAACTATAATCCGGAGATAGGAGAAATGAACGGTAATGCAGAGCCTTATGCAGTGACCAATGTGTTGACAGGTCTGCAGCAACCCACTTTATCCGATAATGATGATTTACTTATTTTTGCAGGTTATGGAGGGATTGGATGGGATCTATACAGTATTGCAAACCCACTCAGGTTAAAAGAAAAAAATGTNAATCNAACTCAATTTATAGTTAGTGAAGAAGAAAACAATGAAAAAATAGCTGATCTGCGTCGCCATAAATCCAGCCAGCGAGGAAAAGGGTTTTCAGAAGGTTATTCCAACTGGATATTCGCCAGAGGATACGATCATTTTAATTCATCAATGGAAGAACGAGATGATGCAGAATTAGTTTCCGTTGATTCAACAAAAATTGACGGAAACTACATTCCAAAATCTTATAAGACCCGATTTACATTGGATATCATTAGCGGAAATCTTCAAATCAGTAATGTATTTGGAACCAGCGGAATGACTTATTTTTCCTTCAGTGATATTTTAGGAGACCATCAAATTGCTTTTGGGACAGAAATGGTTCTTACACTTGAGAATAGTGATTATTTCTTCTCATATGGTTATCTGAAAAAGAACATTGATTATTATTTTGTTGCATTCCAGAATGCGGACTTTTTTAATATCGATTATTATTCACTGGGTAGATTAAGACACTGGGGTTTACAAGGGCTTGTCTCCCATCCCATCAGTCGCTTCCAAAGATTAGACTATGGTCTGTCCTGGCACAATATCAGTTACTCTATATTGCGGCAGCGCCTGGATGAGTTCGGTCAATTCCGTTATGAGACAAGTCAATCTTCATTTTACTCCACTGTGCTGCCCAGAGTGAGCTGGATTTATGATAATTCTGTCTTTGGATTTACAGGCCCCATTGATGGGTTTAGGCAGAACACTTCTCTGACAGTAAGTCCTGGTTACGGTTCAAACCAACTGAAATTCCAGACAGCTAAATTAGATGCGCGGAAATATTGGCGATTAGGTAAGGATTATACCTTGGCAGTAAGAGGGTTTTTGGGTAGAAGTTCAGGCCCAAATAA
Organism: Fidelibacterota bacterium; assembly: GCA_002722105.1. The sequence continues at coordinate 17,704 of PBKF01000007.1, read as the reverse complement.
ACAGAAATTTTTCTTAGGCGGTATTCCTTACTTACTTGGAGGCGGAGGCGAGACCAATGGTATCGAAGACCAAAGTCAATTTAGGGATGTCATTTTGGATACATCGAATGCTTCACTTATACATGATATTTATTTCACAGAATACGCTTTACCGCTGCGGGGAGCGAGGTTTGCCGAAAGATTCGGGACTAAAACAGCTCTCTTTAATTTTGAAGCTCGATTCCCCTTTATTAATTATTTGGCTCTGGGATTTCCTCTCAAAATGATTCTGGGAAATATCAGAGGTCATGCCTTTATGGATGTAGGTGCAGCCTGGGATGACACCAATGAATTTTCAACAACAAACTGGCCGGATAGATACGGCACCAGGCAACTATCCGATTTTTCACCGTGGGTAACAACTGTTGGCTTGGGGACCAAGATTAATTTAGGCTACTTTCTGCTCAGAATAGAAACAGCCTGGGATAAAAATCAAAATGGCTATTCCAAACCACAATGGTATTTTTCTTTAGGCCCAGACTGGTAAACCGCTCTTGAATTCCTTTGCTTTGGTGGGCAATTTCCTGCCCCGTCATGGCTAAATTTAAAACCAAAACAGNATATTTATGTTCTGCATGTGGCGATGATTTCCCCAAGTGGTACGGTCAATGTCCATCCTGCAAAGAATGGAGCACTCTATCTGAATTTAAAGTATCAGGGAAGAAGAATGGTAGAACTGCTGTCCCACGAGATTCCAAAAACCTATCTGATATATTAAGTGCTGAACAAAAAGACCGAATTCAAACAGGCTTAGGTGAAGCGGACCGTGTTTTGGGTGGTGGCTTTCTTCCAGGATCACTGGTATTGCTAGGTGGGAATCCTGGTGTGGGAAAGTCAACCTTGGCATTGCATTTTTGTTCAGGATCAAACCAAAAAGCACTCTATATCTCTGCTGAAGAAAGTGAAGAGCAGGTTGCTCTTCGAGCACGAAGATTGGGAGTCAATCCAGAGCAATTATTCCTATCCAGTGAAAATCAATTGGGTGGAATCATAACCCATATTGACCGGATTCAGCCGGAGTTAGTCATTGTGGATTCAATTCAGACTATCATGAATGGGGAGCTTGATTCTTTGCCCGGTTCACCCAGCCAGATACGGGATTGTGGCCAACAATTACTTGAGATTGCTAAACAAAAGGATGTAACGATACTGATTGTTGGGCATGTAACCAAAGACGGGTCCATTGCCGGGCCTAAAATGTTGGAGCATATGGTGGATACTGTCTTATATATGGAAGGGGATGATCGGTATGACCATCGCATATTAAGATCAGCAAAAAACAGATTTGGAGCGACACATGAAGTTGGGATTTTTCATATGGACTCCGGAGGGTTGAAAGAAGTTGCAAATCCATCGGAAATGTTTTTAGCAGAAAGAAGCGTCAGTATCCCGGGTACCAGTATTTATCCATCTCTGGAAGGAACGCGCCCAATTCTTGTTGAAGTACAGGCTTTGGTCTCCAATGCAAATTTTGGTACGCCGCAGCGAAATGTGAATGGCTTTGACTATAAAAGACTCGGGATGCTTATTGCTGTCTTGGAAAAGCGGATGGGTTTAGCTATGGGAATGAAAGATGTCTTTGTGAATCTAGTTGGTGGTCTGCGAGTTGATGACCCTGCAGCAGATTTGTCTATCATTTCATCCATTGCTTCCAGTACAATGGATAAACCTATTGCAGAAACTACAGTATTGCTGGGTGAAGTGGGTTTAGCTGGCGAAATCAGATCAATCAGCAAATTAAAACACCGGATTTCAGAAGCGTCTGCATTAGGATTTAAAACAGCAATCATTCCTTCAGGTAGCTTCCATGAAAAATTGAGAAAAATAAAATGTGATATTCAACCTGTCAAATTCGTAAAAGATGCTTTTCAAATTTTATTTTAATATTTCTTTCTAAACTGATTTACCTGAGATTGAATTGATCCATGAATTTTAATATACACCAAACTGATCTAAGTACATCTGCACGTACTGGGCTTTTACAAACAGATCACGGTACCATTGAAACTCCGGTTTTTATGCCTGTGGGTACAGTCGGTGCAGTAAAAACAATGTCGCCGGATGATTTAAAAGATGTTAAATCTCAAATTATTTTGGGAAATACGTATCACCTGTATTTGCGCCCCGGGGTGAAAATCATTCATGAAGCGGGGGGACTTCACAAATTTAATACCTGGGATAAGCCAATTCTGACCGACAGTGGAGGTTTTCAAGTCTTTTCTCTGGCACGGTTAAATAAAATCACCGATGATGGTGTTGAATTCCAATCTCATTTAGATGGCAGCCGCCACATGTTTACCCCAGAATTTTCTATGGAAATTCAACGAAATTTAGGTGCAGATATTATCATGGCTTTTGACGAATGTCCGCCTGGTGATGCGGATGAAAAAACTGTTTTGGATGCAGTAAATAGAACCACTCGGTGGATGAAGCGATGTACAGATTGGCTGGGAGATAATTCGAGGCTATACCAATACAGGCAAACGCTTTTTCCAATTATACAAGGAGCGGTAAGTCATGAATCAAGACAATTAAGTGCAGACGAATTAATCCCCTTTTCTACCTGTGGAATGGCTATCGGTGGCTTGGCTGTGGGAGAAGAAAAAAATGCCATGCTAGACACAGTGGAATTTTGTGATTCCATTTTGCCTAGAGATCAACCTCGATATTTAATGGGTGTTGGAAAGCCTTCAGATCTGATTCAGGCGGTGCGACGCGGTGTAGACATGTTCGATTGTGTCATGCCGACACGAAATGGTCGAAATGGACACATTTTTACAAGTGAAGGNGTAATCAATATTAAAAATGGGAAATACAAGGATGATCATTCTCCGGTGGACCCCAACAGTTCACACAAATGGGGTAATAATTTTTCCAAATCCTATGTGAGACATTTGTTCAATATTAATGAAGTCCTTGGCTTGCGAATTGCTTCCACACTGAATTTGGCTTTTTACCTGAATCTGATGAAAGAAATGAGACACCAGATTCATTCAGGTAATTTTAATGAATGGTCAACAAATACTCTCAATATTATGGAAGATCAAAAAGGAATGTAATGTTGGATGTAAAAGTCAGAGTGGTAGATGCATATGTATACCGCAGAGAAGGAAATGAACTGATATTTCTTTTATTGAAGCGAGCCAAAACAAAACTGTATGAACATCTTTGGCAGGGTGTCGCAGGAAAAATCGAAACAGGAGAAGAAGCTTGGCAGGCAGCNATTCGGGAATTGAAGGAAGAAACGGGCCTTGATCCGATGAAAATTTTTATAGCAGATCATGTAAGCCGATTTTATGAAAAACATGGTGACCGTGTTAATTTGGTGCCTGTTTTCGGTATAGAAGTGGATCAGGAAGATGTTACTCTTTCTGATGAACATTGTGAATATCAATGGACAGATTATGAAACGGCTAGGNAAACATTAGTCTGGAATGGACAAAAGGAAGGCCTTGCCGTAGTTAATGGTATGGTTCTTGCCAATGATGACCGCATGAGATGGTCAGAAATAAATTTAAATTCAAACGACACCGAGAACGCAGGAAAGTAAAACAAGAGTCCCTGCACTCTAAAAAAAGAATCAGGAGAAAATATGTTAAAGGAAGGAACTAAGGCACCGGATTTCACACTGGAAGATCAGGATGGAAACTCTGTGAGCCTATCGGATTATGAAGGGAAAAAAGTACTACTCTGGTTTTACCCTAAAGCCAGCACACCGGGATGAACGAATGAAGGCCAGAAGCTCCGGGATGAGTTTCAAAATTTTCAAAAGAAAGATACAGTCATTCTTGGTATGAGTGCCGATTCTATAAAAGCACAAAAGAATTTTTGCAATAAACAGGAGTTNCCGTTTCAACTTCTATCTGATCCTGAAAAGTCCACTATTAAAGCTTATAAAGCCTGGGGAACAAAAAAAATGTATGGTAGAGAATATGAAGGCATTTTTCGGTATTCTTACCTCATTGATGAAAAGGGGATGGTAAAAAAAGCTTATGAAAAGGTGAAGCCAAAAGAACATGCTGCAGAAGTCTTAGCAGATATTTCTTAAACGAAGAGTGCACCAAAATCAAAAAGTGTTTTAACTGGAGTGTTGGCCTAATATAGAATTAGAAACACAATATGCCATAAATCCATCACTCCTAATTGGCTTAGAGTTTTTTTGTATTCTCTGTGTTTAAATATTTAAAAAAAACCCTCCGTCACGGAACTGCTTTTCATTCAGGACATCATCCAAATAACCCATCATCACTGAATGACCATGCAGTTTAATCTCATTTTCATTAATATGATATTCCGTTAAATGAACTGGTGACTGATTAATGGATAAAACAGCAGCATTTTCTGGGCAGATGGCTAGTTCATTTTCCAAAAATTGGTTATGATTTTTCAAATCTGTACGAATATTGAAAGTGCACCCAGATTTCCCAATAGTGAATTCAGGATTATCCTGATCAACTATGCACCCGCAGTAAATGGGTAAAATTGCCTTTAGNACCACCCACGANGATGTTTTTTCTTCTAGTGTACAGNAAAACGGTGTCCNGCTTTTTAGGCNAATGGCCTTCTGGATGGAGTTTGTATTTACCAGTAAATTGTAATGGGAAAGGCGTATCCCAATGGCTTTTTCAAATGTAACCAACGCTTCATCATCCAATAAAGGTTTATACTTTGGATCAAACTCAGTTGGAAATTTATCAATTGTGTCAAATAGGTCTATATTTTCTGGAATCATATTTTCTGTATCTATTTTCATTTTCACTTCCGTCACTGATTCATCTCCAGGTAAAACAGCAACAGCACCGAAATGCCAAATTCCGAATAGTGCAATCTCAGTTTGTGGAAATCCCAGTTCAGATAAAATGATTCTTTCTTTTGGCTGGAAGCCCAGTGAATCCAGCCAATGAGCTGTTTGCTTAATTTTTTGGTAAAATTGTAAATTAGTTATTCGTGGATTATTAAAAATTATCTGTTCGGANAATTTGATATTTTGCCCTTCAATGAGAGACCGCATNGAAGGGTAGGGAATCATATATTCAATTGGTTCTACGTTGCCGATACACTGAGCCTGATAAATTCTTTTTTCTAGTTCAGATTTCATGTAAAAAAATTAAGTGACTTGCTGAGCCAACCAATTAATATTTTTTGATTATTTTCATTCAGTTACTATAAACTTCTTGGTAATTAATTGGTTAGAAGGGATTTTTTTAGAATACAAATATAGTTAGATTTTGATTTAATTGGTGAATTAGTCCGGCTTAATCTTACGTTCTATTTTTACTGTGTCCGTCTGGCGCATGTACCAGTTGCCTGCAAGCCTTCCCAAGGGCTCCAGTTTATCGATGAGAATATGTCCATTATCATAAATGTTATAATCGATATGGAAAAGAAGAATGGTGCCAATTACTAAGAATGTAATACTGTAACATGTACCCACAAAAATATTAGAAAATATTGTAAACTTTGCGGCATTTTAATCCACTGGTTTGATGAAAATAGAAGGCCCACTTTTAGAAGCAATATTTATTGAGCGTCCTAATCGATTTATAACCATTGTAGAAATCGAGGGCAAAAAATATCAAAGCCATCTGGCAGATCCTGGTCGCTTAAAAGAGCTACTGATTCCCGGTGCAGAACTCCTTGTCCGATCAGCACCTAATAATTCAGATAGAAAAACCAAATATTCCACGATTATGGTACGACAGGAAGGTCAACTCATTTCTCTGGTCTCTGCATTGCCTAACAAATTTGTGAAAGAAGCATTGCAGAAAAATGAAATTCCTATTTTTGAAGGTTTTACCTTGGTCAAACCTGAAGTTTCCATAGGGAGACATCGATTTGACTTTTTGTTAAATGATCCAAAGGGATCTGATTTTTTTCTAGAAGTGAAATCAGTAACTTTTGTGCAAGATAGTATTGCTCAATTTCCCGATGCAGTTACGGAGCGGGGAGCTAAGCACGCTTTCGCTTTGAAAAAACTGGTAGAAGAGGGGGAACGAGCCGGGATTTTATTTGTATGCCAGCGACCTGATGCTCAATCATTTCAGCCGATGTGGCGCCGAGATCCAAAATTGGCTCGGGCGGTTTTAGATGCCCATCGCTCTGGCGTACATGTTTGGTGCATTACCTTGAATGTCTCTGAAACAGAAATGACATACAATAAAGAAATTCCAGTGAATTTGGAATGAATGATAAGTTAAACAGGTCATGCCTAGATAAACATAGAGGTATTTTTTGATTTTAATAATTCATATATTAAAAATAATCATTCTGATCTTAGGAATGTTGATTTTTACATCTTGTGCGTCTATACAGGCACCACCTGGCGGACCAAAAGATGAGATACCACCTGAATTGATTGAAACAATACCTCCTAATGAAACGGTGCAGTTTGAGGGCGGAAGGATTGAACTAATTTTTTCAGAATACATTGATGAGAATTCAGTTGAAAAAGCAATTCGTGTGTTNCCAATTTTTAATCCGCAGCTGGAAACTATTTATAAAGGACGAAGAATTTTCATTGAAATGCCAGATTCACTTGCAGCTGATCAAACCTATATCATTTCCATCGACCGTACACTAAAAGATGAACATAAAGTCCCCTTGGCACAGGGGATACAGGTAGCCTATTCAACAGGTGATAAAATAGATCAAGGTAAAATCTCTGGGGCGGTTACCCATAGCAAGGCAGCAGCAGTTCAATTATGGAAGTTACGAGATGAAAAAGATTTCACTCAATTTTATCAGCGGATCCCAGATTATGTTGTAGATGCTTCTGACAGCGGACATTATGAATTTAGATTCTTATCAGATGGGAATTATCGTTTAGCAGCTGTGGACCAAACAGCATCCGGTATCCCAATCGTACCGGAAAGAGTATTGTATGGTCTGACATGGGATCCATTTATTCAGTTGGGGNATGAAAAAGAATCATCAAATCACAATATCCAAATTCCAGATAAAATGGGCAGCATCAAATTAGCTCAGGGGCAGTGGAGAAGCGGAAATTGGGTAACTTTAACTTTTACTGATCAAATTGATACTTGGGAGTCTGCCTTCCAAATTAAAGCCATGGCAGATGATTCAGCGATGATNGTTCCAGAAATTTTTCTTGATCCTCTGGATGGGACGAGACTCCATTTGACCCTTCCAGATTTCAAGAAGAGTAAGTATATGTCCTTTNTGACTAATGGGCTACAGCAGGGAGATTATTCCATCATTGATTCAGGTTTNGTTAAAGTAAAAGTTGATACTTCTAGGGATACTTCTTTTACACAAGTTATTACGCCTAAAAATCTTTTTGAATTAACTATTGAAAAGGAAAAAATTGTTCCAGTTTTATTTGTTTTTTCGGGATTAGTTGATACAGTAAATATGAAAAATCCATTTACGGTTGTTCAGGATTCTATTCCAATTCCCTGTGAAGTAAATTGGGTCTCACCCAAGCATGGTTTGTTATCACCAATAGAAAACTGGATACCGGAGACTAAATATACCTTGAATGTATTCAGGGATAAAATTTTACCAATCCACAGTAGGTCATTAAAGGATTCTCTAGTGGTAATTTCATTTAAAACAACTGAATTTCAGGGCCATGGACGTTTGATTGGATCTATAATTGATAACGGTATGGAAAGTGTTGTGGCTGAAATGACATCCATGGAAAAAGAACCCAATACATATCGAACCGTAGTAAATTCGACCGGTATATTTAAAATGTATGAACTGCCTGAAGGAAATTATAGACTCTTATTTTTCCAAGATATGGACGGGAATAATCAATATTCCCATGGGAAAGTCCAACCCTATATTTCATCCGAATGGTTTTATGAATATAGTGATACGGTAAAAATTCGGACTAATTGGGATATGGAACTGAACCAAATTAATTTAGGGNAAAATCCATAAAATGAAATGTATCATNCTTGCNGGAGGCAGCGGAACCCGATTCTGGCCCTATAGTCGTCATCATAAACCAAAACAACTGTTAAAGATTGTAGGTGAGCAGTCCATGTTGCAAATGACTGTTGACCGNCTCAAAAAGATCAAAAAAGTAACTGATATTTATATAGTTACTCGGGAAGATCTATATGATTCNATTTTAAAAGAAATTAATGGCATCAATTCTAAGAATGTAATAGCTGAACCTTCCGGTAAAAATACAGCACCNGCTATTGGAATGGTTGGGGCTCTTATTGGTCAGGATGAACCGGATGCTATCATGGGTATTTTCCCCGCTGACCATCTGATAGTAGGTCACCAAAAATTTGAAAAAACTGTAAATACTGCATTCCATCTTGCCAANAAAGGAGAAAATCTTGTTACGATAGGTATTGAGCCAAATCACCCTTCTACAGCCTATGGTTATATCCAGTACGATGATACAAGCCAGGAAGATCATTTAGGTGCATATCATGTAAAAACATTTGCAGAAAAGCCACATCGAGATCTGGCAAAGAGGTTTATTTCCAGTGGCGATTTTTTATGGAATGCAGGTATGTTTTTTTGGAAAGTAGACACCTTTTTTTCAGCTTTGGAAGAGCATATGCCCGTACTGTATGAGTCATTAAAAGAAATTGGACCAAGGTTAAAAAATGAAAAACCGTTCCAGGATATTTGGCATCATATTGAAGCNGAATCCATCGATTACGGACTTCTTGAAAAAGCTAACAATATTTATGTGGTTACGGGGGATTTCAAATGGAATGATGTGGGCTCCTGGAATGCCTTGCATGATGTTCTTAATTCTAGTAAGAATGGTAACATAGTCCGCGGTCAAGGAAAGGTTTTGGATGGTAAAAACAACCTAATTCAGTCAAATGGAAAATTTACAGCTGTGGTAGGCGCTAGTAATCTTGTTGTGATCAATACAGAAGATGCAACTTTAGTTGTACCCAGAGATAAAGTTGAAGATGTAAAATCACTAGTTGATTTTTTAAAGGAAAGTGNCCTANGGAATCTGATATAGTGAAAAAAGAAAAATTATTNACAGAATTTGAAGAACTAGCAAAGCGCCTCGGTGTCAAAATNCTGAAGGGAAGAGGTAATTTTACCGGCGGCAACTGTGTAGTTAATGATGAACCTGTTATTGTTGTGAATAATATGAAGCCAATAGAACATCGGCTAAAGACCCTGGCAAATAGTTTTCTAGAGTATAATCTGGACAATATATACGTGGTNCCAGCACTGAGAGCATATATAGAGGAGTCTCGCTCTCTCGATCTTTAAAATTTCTTGATTTTGGATGGGGTGATATCGTACACTCCACACCCTTCGATTTAACGTTTTAAGACTATAATGAGGCTGATTTATGAGACAATATTCATCTTCTGACATAAGAAATTTTGCAATTGTTGGACATGGAGCTTCGGGAAAAACCTGTTTAGCAGAGGCTATGTTAAAACTTGGCGGAGAGATTAACCGGCTTGGCAAGGTCGAAGATGGATCAACAACTTCAGACTACCATCCTGGAGAAAAATCACGTCAAATATCTATCCATGCTACTCCTCTTCATTTGGAATGGATGGGTAAAAAGTTTAATATGATAGATACTCCAGGTTATTCCGATTTTATTGGAGAAGCAATAGGGTCCATGTCTGTAGTTGATCTTGCTTTGATTCCAATTCATGCTGTGAACGGTGTTGAAGNGGGTACTGAAATGATGTGGAATCAGGCAACCAAATTCGGTATTCCAAAAATGTTAGTGGTAAANGGTNTAGATCGTGAGCACACAAGATTTGATGAAATATTATCTCAGGCTAAAAGGCGGTTTGGTAATAATGTTTTCCCTATGCAGTTACCAGTGAATGCAGGACCGGGTTATAACCAGAATGTAGATGTACTTCGTACTGAACTTATTACCTACCAAATGGATGGATCAGGTCAGATGAAAGAAGGTGAACTTCCTGAAGAATTACAAGATCAGGTTAAAAATCTACACGAAGAATTAATCGAATATGTGGCAGAATCTGATGATACACTTTTAGAAAAATTCTTTGAANAAGGAAGTTTGACTGAAGAAGAAATGCGCGGTGGTATCCATGAGGCTATTCAGAATCAGACGTTTATTCCTCTATTCTGTACATCGGCAACCACTAATATTGGTGTTGCCCGCGTATGTGATTTTATCGCGAAATACGGATCATCACCTGATGATAGGAAAACAGTTAAAGCTCATGANGAATCTGGAAATGATTTAGAAGTTTCATTAGATGGTTCTGATACTGTTATGCAGGTTTTCAAAACAATGTCAGAATCCCATGTAGGAGAATTATCTCTATTTAGGGTTTACTCCGGAACTGTTCAAACAGGCAAGGATTATTATAATTCTGATAGAAAGTCAAATGAACGATTTGGACAGATGTTTATATTAAATGGGAAGAATAGAACTCAGGTTGATCAGTTATCAGCCGGTGATATTGCTGGTGTAGTAAAACTGAAAAACACACATACAGGCAACACACTTTGCTCCGGTAAACAAGTTATCATGCCCCCAATTAATTTCCCCAATCCAAATATTCATGCTGCAGTTAAGTCTACTGCAAAAGGGGATGAAGAAAAACTGGCTGTTGGCTTAGCGACTCTACATGAAGAAGATCCAACTTTTGTCTACCGTGTGGACAGTGAAGTTAAACAGACGATTATTTCTGGCCAGGGTGAANTGCATTTGACTGTAACGACTGAAAGGCTTAAANGGCGTTTTGGGATCGACATCAACTTGGAAGAAACTAAAGTACCATACAGGGAAACAATCCTTGGAAATGGTGGAGCAAAATACAGGCATAAAAAACAGTCCGGTGGAGCTGGACAATTTGCTGAAGTTTGGATGAGAATAGAGCCGAAACATAGAGGCGATGGGATTGAGTTCACCCAGTCGCTAGTTGGCCAAAATGTGGATCGTGTTTTTGTCCCTTCAGTAGAAAAAGGAGTAAATACAGCTTGTACGGATGGAATTCTTGCTGGATGTAAAGTTGTAGATTTAAAAGTGGATTTTTATGATGGTAAAATGCATCCGGTAGATTCAAAAGACATTGCTTTTCAAACAGCAGGGAAGCATGCATTTCGTGAAGCATTTTTAAGTGCTAAACCTTGCCTGTTAGAACCGATTCTGGATATTGAAGTCACTGTCCCAGAAGAATTTATGGGTGATATCATGGGTGACATATCGGGAAAACGCGGAAAAATAATGGGAATGGATGCAGACGGGAAATTTCAGATTATTAAAGCGCAAGTTCCTCAGGCTGAATTATATCATTATGCTACCACAGTTCGATCCTTAACTGGTGGCCGAGGAATACATACTGAATCCTTTAGTCATTATGAAAAAATGCCGAAAGATTTAGAACAAAAAGTGATAAAGGATCGGCAAGATGTTGAAGAAGTATAGGTCTCGTTTTTCATGAAAAAACTTTGGGCACCTTGGCGAATTGATTATATACGAACACCAAAAGAAGAAGGATGTATATTCTGTACAAAGTCTCAGGAAAATAATGACCGTAAAAATCTTGTATTATATCGTGGAAAAGAGGCTTTTATTTTGATGAACCTTTACCCTTATTCGAATGGACATTTAATGATTTCACCTTACAGCCATACATCTGAAACAAATACCCTATCCAATAACTGCAATGCAGAGATAATGACTTTAGCAAACTCATCAATGGATATTCTAAAAAAATCTATGAACGCAGATGGGTTTAATTTTGGTGCCAATATAGGTAAGGCTGGCGGGGCCGGTATTGAAGAACATATTCATTATCATATTGTCCCTAGATGGGCCGGGGATACGAATTTCATGCCTGTGGTGGGAGCCACAAAAGTAATAGTAGAAGGGCTGAACGAGACTTGGGATATCTTAAAACCTTTATTTGATGAATACACGGAAATGATACATGCTTGATTTCAGTAGGACTTGGCTACCTTACCTTTATCTATATGGTGTTGGTGGCGGAATTTTTATCGTTGGAATGATAATCATCCTTCGTTCACGTTCCCTTAAGCAAGAAAGGGTTCGCCATAACACCTGGCTACATGTTCTTATTTTCGGGTTCTTATATTATATGGGTATACATGGCATATTTACCTTTTTAGCTTTGAGTGAACCATTATTTGCCGGACTTATAGCTGTCGTTATTATGGCATTGATTGGGAATTTAATTTTTATCTTTCAGAAGAATTCAAAGGTTACTGGTTGATGGAAGGTACGATTCAAACTTCAAATTATTTCTGGGTCATCATATTTGGATATTTTGCACTGGTCCTTGGTTTTGGCTCATTTTTTGCCAGATATAATAAAACAACTCAGGATTTCTTTTTCAGCGGCAGGCGATTTTCATGGTGGCTGGTGACCATGTCAATTGTGGCAACGGGAGTTGGCAGTCACAGTTTTCTAAAATATTCTGCAAAAGCATACGAGCATGGTTTTTCATCTACCATGACCTATATGAANGACTGGTTTTTTATGCCGCTCTTTTTATTCGGGTGGCTGCCTATTGTTTATTATACAAAGNTCCGTTCCATTCCTGACTATTTTGAAAGAAGATTTAACCCTGGTGTCCGGGTATTGGCCACTATTGCTATTCTTGGGTACATGATCGGCTATATTGCAATCGGGTTTCTAACGATGGGTAAAACACTTCAGCCACTATTGGGTTTGGACTTGTACACGATAATATTTATCGTGGCAATTATCTCTGGTGTCTATATTACTTTTGGTGGGCAGACAGCAGTTATTTTTACTGACCTTGCACAAGGGTTTATTTTGATTTTTGCAGGTATTCTCGTNTTTCTGCTTGGCCTAAATTATGTTGGCGGATTGTCTGTATTCTGGAATGCTCTTTCTCCGGAATTTAAACTTCCGCTAGCTCATTTCAATCATCCGGCTAACTTCAACTTTGTAGGTATATTTTGGCAAGATGGCGTAGCTGGATCCGTAGGATTTCTATTCATGAATCAGGGGCTTATCATGCGATTCATGGCCTGCAAGTCGGTTCATGAAGGCAGGAAAGCTGCAGCATTTAACGTCCTTGTGCTTTTACCTATCTCAACAGTAGTTGTCTCCAATGCAGGCTGGATCGGGAAAGCTATCAGTGTAGTTACTCCGGGAGCTTGGAATACAGCAACAAAATTAGACCATGTGTTTACCCAGGTGGCTTATTTAATCACCGGAAGTGAAATTGTATTCGCATTTGTTATTGCAGCTGTTGCGGCGGCGCTCATGTCAACTGTAGATACATTAATCAATGCTGTTGCGGCCGTTGTGATTAATGATGTTTACCGTCCCCTGGTAAAAGATAAAGATGATAAACATTATTTGAAAATTGCCATGGTTGTTTCTGCTGGCGCCACGGTTCTAGGTGCTGTCAGTACCATTTTCTTCAATAATTTCCCAACCCTTTATGAAGCCCACGGTTTTTTCCATAGTACCATGACACCGCCATTGGTTGTGGCTATTTTTCTTGGAATTTTCTGGAAACGATATTCCACTCCTGCTGCAGTTGCAACATTTTTAGGCGGTGCTATTCTGATGTGGATTGGCAGTAAATATCCACAAATTTTTATCTCACCTTTTGATCATGGGATTGAATATGATTCCGATCGTCCATATTCTTATATCAGGGCNCTCTACAATACGTTGGTTTGTGCCGGTTCTGGAGTTCTTGTGGGTCTACTGACAACACCACCACTTGAAAAAAACACAGAAGGGTTAACCGTTTGGTCCCTAGATAAAGCACGGGAATTTTTTAAAGGATCAGCTCCAAATGACCGGCCAGGAAAAACCGTACATGTTAAATGGGTTGTAAAGGATCATGATTCAGACGAAGTCTTTTTCTCTATTAACGATATGGATGTGATGGGAGCTGATGAAGGGGATATGGTTTATTTATCGGATGAAAGAAAGTGGCTAGGAGGGCTCAAATCTATCCATTCCTATTATGGNAAACCCCATCGAGAAGACGGTGTAGTTTATATTTCTGAATCTCAGTCTGAAGCTGGAAGATTTGATTCAGAACGCCATTTGATTGCCGACAAGGAATTGTAACTTTGACAGGGTGTTTTATCATTTTAAATTCGCCCGCTTTTTTTAAAGCCTAATANAATTTGATCCGGAGTAGCTCAGTTGGTAGAGCAGGTGGCTGTTAACCACTTTGTCGGGGGTTCGAGTCCCTCCTCCGGAGCGAAAACCCTGCAGAAATGCAGGGTTTTTTGTTTTTTATCAGAATGCTGAAAAAATACTTTCGAAGAAAAATGTACATCGGNAGGGTAAAAAATATAATCAGATACATTGATTCAATATAGTCTTCTATTAAATTCATCGCTCCCAATATGTTTAAGTACGATTCATTAACNACTCAAATTCTTGCCACTAGAATATGGCAAAGAACCGNTATATAAATGATACGTATAATAATTAGTNTATTCATCTTGTCAGCTGCTATTTTTTCACAGGCTTTGCCTACGCCAAAAATAGAATATAAACCAAAACACTATATTTGTTATAAATCTGATTCACCTATACTAATTGATGGTAAACTAGATGACGGGTCATGGGAAAATGCGCAGTGGACAGATTTATTTATAGATATTGAAGGCAATTTAAAGCCGAAGCCTTTCTTTGATACAAAAGTTAAAATGTTATGGGATGATAATTATTTTTATTTTGGTGCATTCATGGAAGAGCCCCACGTTTGGGCAACTATCACAGCCCGTGATGCAGTTATTTTTAAAGATAATGCTTTTAAAATATTTNTGGATCCTGATGGTGACACACATAATTATTATGAGTTGGAGGTAAATGCTTTTGAAACTGAATGGGATTTACTTTTATTAAAACCCTACCGAGATCAGGGTAGAGTTGCAGTTGATTCCTGGGATATCCCTGGGCTACTTACTAAGGTACATATAAACGGGTCTTTAAATAATGCGAATGACCGGGATAAATACTGGAGCGTGGAAATCGCTATTCCCTGGAAGGCTCTGGAAGAATGTGCACCAAGCTTTCTTCCAAAGGAAGGAGATCAGTGGAAAGTAAATTTTTCCCGCNTTCAGTGGGATCTGGATATAGTAGAAAATGGTTATGAAAAAACAGATTCACCAGANTTTAACTGGGTTTGGTCACCGCAAGGTTTGATAAATCTCCATTATCCAGAAATGTGGGGNCTGGTCCAGTTTACGGAAACATATGNNGGNNGTGNGACTGTTGAAATACAATCNCTNAAACTNGANCGTATNAAATGGTCACTCAGGCAGGTTTATTATAGAGAGCGAAATTATTTTGACGTTCATGAGCGCTTCACTGCNTCCTTAAAGGAGCTGTCGTTGCTGGATCCTCCTTTNGATAATGTACCCTGGCCGCCATCTTTATCATTAACACCTTCAGGCTGGGAAGCATTTATTAAGTGGCAGGAACAGTGGGTGTTTATTCGTACAGATGGTAAAGTTTGGGCGGAATAAAAATGGGACTGAAATAATTCAAGCTTTGATCAATCTCTAATGAATTTCGNATATTTAAAACCTTTAATTTCTACTCCTAATGATAGAATATTTTTTNTATTTAATTACGTAGATTAATGTATCTTATGTGATAGCTATCACAGGAGTAATAGTAATAACTGTCTAATTTTAAAAATATTTAATTAGAAAAATCATTCCATAAATCCAAAAAAGGATGAGCCATGAAACGTAACATCGCAATTGTATTAACCCTGTCACTTACAATGATATTTGGCTGGGACGCTTCCAATAACCCACAATCACAACCAAAAAAGTCAGATGTATTTATCAATTCCAATATATCTATCTTAGGTAAACAAGAATATTATACTATAGATGACTATTCCAATCATGGCGTGGGGATAGAATCATTATCTAAAAAGAATGCTGTACATCAAGGGCGCAAAATAACATCAATCTATTCAAACAACGCAAATGATAGAAATGATAGAGAAGAGTATATTGATTTTACTCCAGAAGGTGGAGTATNTCAGGATATANTTTNNTGGGCCAATAGAGGTTATAAGTTTACAACGGATGATGCTTTTACTATATACGGTGCTAGCTACTGGTTAAATCTTTCACCAGAAAATTATATCAGACCAACTGTTTACAATGAAAATGGTGAAGTACTTGCTGTGGGTGAGACCACTTACGGTGATGGTTCAGGTGAACTAAGGTGGTATGAATGTTCATTAGAATTCACATTTGAAGAAAATACTACATATGTTTTATCATTTTATAACAACGATCCGGAAAACACATATTTTGAATATGTTTCATATTGGGGCGAGCCTTTATCAATTGGTTATGAAGGAGGTACATTGACAGATGTTTATTCTCAGTCAGGTGTTATTAACGATGCTGATCAATTTCCTGATAATCTTAATGCGTGGTGCCCAATGCAACGTATGATATTAGAGCCCAATGAAGATGATGAAGATCATGGCTGGCTCATAGTTCACGTTTTTGATTTGGATAACAATCCCATTAACGGAGCGCATGTTAGTATATGGAATGATGAATTTGATATTGATTCCATGACGGACGAAAATGGCCATACCATTGTTGAACTCTCTGAAGGCTATTATGAAGTTGACGCTTGGGCCGAAGGATTTGAATCGGAATATTATGGTGAAGTGGAGATNTTGTCTAACTCAGAAACTTCTATAGAATTTATGTTGGAATTAGACGGTGGTAACCAAGAGCTTGGCTGGGTTGAAGGTTACGTATATACTTGGGAAGAGCAGAGTCCGATTGGAGGTGCCTGGGTTCATNTCTGGAGTGGTGAAGATAATTGGCATGAAGTTTGGACGAACGAAGATGGTCATTTCTGGGTTGAAGTGCCTGTAGGTTACTATGAGATGGTAGCCGGTGCAGATGGTTACTGGGATGCTAATGCTTCCATTGAAGTTTATNCCAATGAAGGATCNTACNATGATTTTTTCCTTGAAAGAGAAGATCAAGATTTNGANNNCACNCCTTTTAGNANTNAGNNTCAATNATNNTNATGTTGNAGACATTGAAGCAGGAGAATCTGTAACANTGACACTTGANTTTGATGAGACTGGAGCAGATCCTTACGTAGGTATGATGACTGTTTTTTATGATGAAAATTTTGATGATGATTTAAATTCTGATTCCGATATAAATCTGATTGAATACGGCTGGGAAGATGGCCCAGCTATGATGTTAGTAGATAATATGGAGCCTGATGAGAATCCTGAAGTTGGTAAGATTGAAATAACACTTAATGATGGTGACCTTGGATTTTTGACTTCATTTCAGCATAGTTCCTGGTTTTTTACTGATTATAATCCTGATGAAGATGTATACGGTAGTAGTACTTCAGCTTTGCTAAATGTTGGGGGTATTGATTCGGATTATTCCATATCTGGGCAGACAAATCCATCAACACAAAGTATGTTGGTTTGGGCGTTTTTAGATTCAGATGAAATGCAAGATCCGTATATCACTTTTACTCAACCCGATGGCAGCTATCATCTAGGCATAAACGACGAAGGTTCTTACATTGTTAATATGGAAGACGACCTAGACATCTATGGAAATTTTTATACGAACCCTAGCTATCAAATGGTGGATGTGGCTGGTCATGTCACAGGTGTTGATTTTGATATAATGGAATATGATGCAATGGTTTATGGTCAGGTGACAG
>PBKF01000006.1 GCA_002722105.1 Fidelibacterota bacterium | reverse complement strand
TAACGAAATTCTTTTATACTACATGTTTCGTGTAGACCCGTAAGTCTTTCATCATTATGAGCACCATATATAGCTATATGTTCATCATGCTTTTTGCTTAATTTTTCACAAGCTTCTTTAATAATTTCTATTCCGCCTTTTTCCCTCATTTTTTTTGTACTAAAGTTGGTATGTGCACCGGCACCATTCCAATCTCCTTTAACCGGCTTGGGATGTAATGTAGCGCTCACTCCATAATCTTCAGCAATCCGATACAATAGCCAGCGGGATAGCCATAACTGATCTGCAACATCAAGTGGTCCTAGAGGTCCCACTTGATATTCCCACTGCCCCGGCATGACTTCTGCATTGATTCCAGAAATTTCTAACCCAGCATCAATACATAACTCTAAGTGATCCTCAACAATATCACGGCCATATACTTCATCTGCGCCAACTCCACAGTAAAAAGGGCCCTGTGGTGCAGGGTAACCACCTTCAGGCCAACCAAGAGGTACACGTCCCTGGAAAAAGGTATATTCCTGTTCTATACCAAACCAAGGCTCTTGCTCAGCATATTCTTCAGCTACATCTCGTAAATGAGCTCGCGTATTTGATTCATGAATAGAACCATCTGCATTCATAACTTCGCACATGACTAATAGATTGTTTCCCCCACGTATTGGATCCTGTATAAAGTAGACTGGTTTTAGCATACAGTCACTATCTTCTCCTGCAGCCTGCATGGTGCTTGATCCATCAAAACCCCAGTCTGGCAAATCAGAAAGGGAATTTACTTTCCCAACAATTATTTTAGTTTTGGATCTGAGTTTCTGGGTTGGTTCATGCCCATCCATCCATATATATTCAACTTTTACTTTACTCAATTTTGTTTCTCCTTATTTATATTATGGTGTTGATTAATTAAAAACGGGAATATTCTGTATCAATTTATATGATGATAGAATTAACTGTGTTTCTGTACGTATGACTCCGGGCCAACTTTGAATATTACGTAATAGTTCTTCAAGGCTATGGGAATTTCGAGTTACCACTAAAAGACTATGAGATCCATTTCCTGTTGTACTGAAACACTGAATTACTTCTGGTGTTTTTTCGACAGATTGTATGAATTTTTTGTAATGAATTGACGATTCAGATATAACAGTAATAAGGGCGGATACATCCAAATTTAGCTTTTTAGGATCCAAAACAGCATGGACACCCTGAATAATACCTGAATCCTGCAATTTTTTTATTCGTTCTGTAACAGTGGGAATTGAAATATTTAATTTATCTGCTATATGACTTGCAGCAATACGACCATCTTCCTGCAGTAATTCTAAAATTTTCCGATCTATATTATCTATTTTCATTAAATAATTCTATTTGTCCCTTCTTAATATTATTAATATTTATTATAAAAAAGTAATAAATATTTATTAAATATTTATTAAATATTTATTAATATTAATAAATATACGCAATTATATTGATAATATTTATTATAAATCTTACCAATAAATGAAAACTAGATTATTTAATCTTTTAATAAAAAGTGTTTAAATCAAACAAGTATTTAAAATAATAATTATGATTTTATAGGCAATTTTTGTCGGATGTTATATTTTGATAATATAACTTGGGTTTCTGTACGTGTAACATTTGGCCAACTCTGTATATTTCGTAATAATTCTTCAAGTGTTTTTGAGTTTTCTGTTGCGACCCATAGCATTAGTGATCCTAACCCGGTAGTACTGAAACATTGAATTATTTCGGGGGTCTTTTTGGCGTTTTCAATAACTTTTTTATAGTTTGTTGATGATGATGAAATTACCGTTATCATAGCTGTCACATCCAGCCCTACTGATCTAGGATCAATTACTGCCTGAAAAGCTTGAATAACAGATCCTTCCTGCAGTTTGCGTATTCTTTCTGTGATTGTAGGGACAGTTAAATTTAATTCTTTAGCAATTTCGCTAGCTGTTTTTCGACCATCTTCCTGTAAGCTTATCAGAATCTGACGATCAATATTATCAATTTTCATTTATATTTAATATTTTTATTACTCTAACTACTTTAATCTGGATTATTAAATGAATCAAGTTAATAAGGTTTGCATAGAATATTAATAAAATTTTTATTTAGCAAAAAGTTATTCATTTATATAACCTGTTTATAATGAAACCTATTTTTACAACATAATTGAGTTGAAAATAGATTGTTAAAATACAATAAATACAATACTCAGTACTAAAATCTATTTTTGAAAAGGGAGAAAAATCAAATTTTATTTCAGCATTAAACAAAATAGTATTTGAATTTTTTATATAATTCTGCTGTATTCTAATAATAAACCCTCTCATATATATTTATTAATTTCTTTATCAATATTTACGTTAGCAATAATGAGTACTCCAACGAAACGTATCGCATTCCATACTTTGGGATGTAAACTGAATTTTTCTGAAACTGCAACTATTTCCAGAGATTTTACTCGCCATGGATTTGAGCAGGTTGACTATAGAGATCAGGCTGATGTATATGTTCTGAATACTTGCTCTGTTACTGAAAATGCAGATAAGGAAGCCCGAAAACTCATTCGTCAGGCAAAGCGACGAAATCCTAATTCATCTGTTGCTGTCATTGGTTGCTATGCCCAACTCAATCCCAATGAGATAGCTAATATCGATGGAGTAGATCTTATCTTGGGAGCTGAAGAAAAGTTTAATTTAATTAAATATTTAGATCAAATTGAATTCAATGATAGTGCTACGATTATTCAATCGAATATTGATTATGTTCATAAATTTAAACCATCTTATTCTTCTGGTGAACGGACGCGTGCTTTTCTTAAAGTGCAGGATGGCTGTGATTACACCTGTTCTTTTTGTACTATACCTTTGGCCCGGGGTAAGAGCCGCAGTGGTACTATAGAAAAGACAATGGAGATGGCGAATCAAGTTGCAGCCACCAAAACCAAAGAGATCGTACTAACTGGTGTGAATATCGGGGATTTTGGTAAAGGAACAGATGAGACATTTTTTGATCTCATTCAACAACTAGATGATTTAAAGGGCATTGATAGAATACGCCTTTCTTCTATTGAACCTAATTTACTGACAGATGATATCATTGAGTTTTGTGCAGGTTCAAAGAAGTTTATGCATCATTTCCATATTCCCCTCCAATCTGGATCAAATAAAATTTTGAGTACCATGCGTCGCCGCTATAAATCGGAATTATATAAAAATAGAGTTGAAAAAATCAAACAAATGATTCCAGATGCGTGCATTGGCGTAGATGTGATCGTTGGCTTTCCAGGTGAAACAAATGATGATTTTCTAGAGACGTATAATTTTTTAAATGAATTGGATATTGCTTATCTCCATGTATTCACTTACTCAGAACGCCTTAATACCGATGCTATGAAAATACGTAAAAGTGTACCCAAAGAAATACGGGTGCAAAGAAGTAAAATGTTGCACATATTATCTGATAAAAAACAACGGTATTTTAATGATCAATTTATAGATACAACACGTCTAGTCTTGTTTGAGAAGAGGAAGAATGGAGAACTTTATGGCTACACTGATAATTATATTCAAGTCCGGATAAATGGTGGCATTGAGTTAATTAACTCAATGCTTCCAGTAAAGTTACTATCAAATCATGGCAACATGGTTGATGGAAATATATAACATCTTTTATCATTTTATTAAAAGTTTGTATTTAAATAAATAATGATACGATTAGAAAGTCTTTCTAAATCTTATCCGGAAGGTAATTTATTCTCAAATGTAAATATTTTTATAAAAAAAGGCATGCGGACAGGTCTTGTGGGCCCAAACGGATCAGGTAAGACCACTTTACTTCGATTAATGCTTGAAAAAGAATCCCCTGACTCTGGAATTGTTCAAAAAGATAAATCTATTACTATCGGTTATCTGGCACAGGATATTGTAACTGGAACAAATCTCTCTATTTTGGAAGAAGTCTTAAGAGCTTTCCCTGAAATGCAGGAGATTGAAGTAAAAATGCTGACATTATCTAATGCACTAACAAATGATCCTGACAATATAGAATTAGTAAATCAACTCGGGGAAACCCAGAATCGCTTTGAAGCTTTAGGTGGTTGGAAAATTGAAGAAAGAGCAAAAAAAATTCTAAGTGGTTTAGGATTCTCAGATAACAAATTCAATGAACCCATGAATGTTTTTTCCGGTGGATGGCGGATGCGTGTAGCTTTAGCATCCATTCTATTAAAAGAACCGGACATTTTATTTTTGGATGAGCCGACCAATCACTTAGATCTTGAAGCCACCATTTGGCTGGAATCTTTTTTATCGGATTGGAAGGGTGCCATGGTTATGATCAGTCACGACCGTGCCTTTTTGGATCGATCTGTTAATCACATCCTTGAGATTGATTTGAAAAAAATCACTCTTTATCAGGGGAATTATTCAAAGTATAAAAAAGAGAAATCTTTACGGATGGAGCAGCATCTAAATGCCTACCAAAATCAACAAAAACAGATCAAGACCACAAAACGATTCATTGAACGCTTTCGATATAAAAATACGAAGGCTACCCAAGTACAGAGCAGGGTAAAGATGCTTGAAAAAATGGAAAAGATTGAGGAACCTACCGAATATAATCGAACCATCAATTTGATGTTGCCTCAACCAAGTCGTTCTCCGTTAAATTTGGTATCTTGTCAAAATGTGACCAAGCATTATGATGATATAGAAGTATTCAATAATATGGTTTTGGCAATAGAACGGAATCAAAAAATTGGATTAGTTGGATATAATGGGGCTGGTAAATCCACTTTACTCAAAATATTAGCAGGCATAGAACCAGTCACATCAGGTGAAGTTTGGATTGGTAGTCATGTGGATCGTGCCTATTATGCCCAGCATCAGTTGGAAACACTAGATCCAGATGATACGGTATTTGAATCTATCCAAAAAGTTAGTTCCGGTTGGAGCGAAACAGAAATTAGAACTTATTTGGGCAGTTTCATGTTCACAGGAGATGAGATTGAAAAATATGTTAAAGTTTTATCAGGGGGAGAAAAAGCTAGGATAGCCATGGCGCGTATTTTGGTGAAGCCATCACATTTATTGTTATTAGATGAGCCAACCAATCATTTGGATATTATGACACGCAATATAGTAGAAACAGCCTTGAAGCAATTCACTGGTTCTATTGTATGTATTTCTCACGACCGCCATTTTCTGAACGAAGTGACTGATCTTACCTGTGAAATAGGAGGCGGTAAAATAAGGATTTTTAATGGAAATTATGATTATTATACATGGAAAAAAGACTCAGAATCGTCAGAAAAATCTAAATTAATAAAACACAAAACATTTAGAAAGGGTAAGGAAGATTATCAGGACCGAAAGAAAACCCGCAATAGACTTGCATGGATTGAAAAAAGGTTTAAGATTATTGAATTAGAAATAGAATCGCAACGAGAGATCACCCGGAATTCTGCAAATGGAGATAATTATGAATTGCTTCAAAAGGCTTTGGAAAAAATGAATAAATTGGAATTGGAATATTTAGATTTAATGGAAGAACAGGAAAAGTTATTAGAGTAGAAGTAAAACTTTAATTATTTCAATTATTGTATTACAATTTTTTGAAGAATCCCATCCCAAAGATTAATCCGAGCCTGCATTGCTGTGCGAGCTGCTTCTGTCGCTTCATTCCATTTTTGTTGATCATCTCCGCATAATTCTTTCACCATTTTCAGAGCTGCTGGTGTATGCTCATGTTCATCCAGTCCAATATGTCGATCTAGATAATAAATAAATGATTTTAGTCTACCTTTTAAATCTTTGTCTATTTTGTTCACTATTGATCTGAACATATCAGGAATAACTTCTTCTCTTCCAAAAGTAAAAATGGCAGCGACCACATGGGCAGGAGCCTTGTCCAGAATATTAAACGTTGAAATTACAAATTCCTTTGCTGGTTGAGGACTCTGGGCCATATCCAATGCTTTAGTAACAGAGTAATGCTCTAAATTAGATATAAATATATTGATTATATCTGTATTTGCTCCGGCTTGCTGCATCGCATGACAATACATTTCAAAATGGCTAATATACTGTCCGTAGCGATCTAAGTCTGATTCTTCTTCCGTGACTATTTCATTTACTAGACGAGATGGAGTCCCTTTTCCAGCTGGTATCCAAGGTACGTTAATACAGGTTAGCTGAGATTGTAGTGATTTCAAAATAGACATGAAATCCCATACAGCAAATACATGGTTTTCCATAAATACATGGAGCTGATCCAATGTTTTTATCTTGCTGTAAATGAGATGGTTTTGAAGTTGATCGCGCTCTTTTTGAGTTTCATCTAAAATATTTAGAATATCATTTTTTAGAAACCAAAACACAAGAAATAGATAAAATTAATCTTCAAAATTTTCGATCTGCGGACAAGTACAGATCAAATTACGATCACCATATGCATTATCCACACGACCAACAGTTGGCCAATATTTATGTTTTTTTAGCCAAGGTATAGGATAAGCTGCTTCTTCACGTGAGTAATTATGATCCCATTTTTCTGTAATAATTCTTTCTGCAGTGTGGGGTGCATTCTTTAGTGGATTATCAATTTTATCATATTTACAATCGATTACATTTTGGATTTCATTTTTAATAGAAATCATAGCATCACAAAATCGGTCTAATTCTTCTCTAGCTTCACTTTCAGTTGGCTCAATCATGAGAGTTCCAGGTACAGGAAAGGACATAGTTGGTGCATGAAATCCATAATCCATAAGGCGTTTTGCTATATCTTCATCAGAAATATCGGATTTTTTCCGAATATCTCTCAAGTCAATTATGAACTCATGGGCATTGTAACCACTAATCCCCTTATAAAGAATAGGAAAATGNTTTTCTAATTTCATTGCCATATAATTTGCGTTTAAAATAGCTACTTGTGTTGCCTGTTTTAGGCCATCNGGNCCCATCATTCTTATATATGNCCAAGAAATAGGTAGGATGCTAGTGCTGCCAAATGGAGCTGCTGATACTGCATGAATAGCTTTNTCCCCNCCCGTTTTAATTTGGGAATGTCCCGGTAAAAATGGAGTTAAGTGATTTTTACAAACGATNGGACCCATCCCAGGTCCACCACCACCATGAGGAATGCAAAAAGTTTTATGGAGATTAATATGCATCACATCTCCGCCAAATTTACCGGGTTTACACAAACCCACCATCGCATTCAAATTAGCACCATCCAAATACACTTGCCCACCATGAGAATGAACAATATCACATATTTCGTGGATTGTATGTTCAAAAACACCATGAGTAGAAGGATAGGTTATCATAACTGCCGCCAAATTTTCACTATGCTTCTGAGCTTTGCTTTCCAAATCATCTTTGGCAATATTGCCGTGTTTATCACAAGCGACTACAATCACTTTCATTCCAGCTAGTACAGCTGATGCAGGATTAGTCCCATGGGCAGATGCAGGGATTAAACAAATATTCCGGTGGTGATCACTATTCGCCTGGTGAAAGGCGCGAATAACTAATAATCCTGAATATTCTCCCTGTGCTCCTGAATTTGGTTGCATTGAAATGCCGTCAAACCCTGTTAATTTGATTAACCAGTCCCCCAACTGAGATACGATTTCTTCGTAGCCTTTCGTTTGTTCTCTTGGTGCAAAGGGATGAATGTTCCCAAATTCAGGCCAACTCACTGCTTCCATTTCAGTACTGGCATTAAGTTTCATAGTACAGGACCCCAACGGAATCATACTTGTATTTAGTGATAAATCTTTTAATTCCAAGCGATGGATATAACGCATCATCTCTGTTTCAGATTGATAATCCTGGAAAACTGGATGGGTCAAAAAGGATGAAGACCTTAATAATTCTTTTGGTATGGTGGGAGTAAATATTTCTTTTTTTGGGGCGTTAAATATAGATAGCAATTGATCCAAGTTAGTTTCTGTTGTGGTTTCATCAATGGAGATACCAACATGCCCATCTCCGTAATCTCTTAAATTAAATTTTAATAATTTTGCTTCCTCTAACCAGCCCTTCTCCACTTTTAACTTTACCGTATCAAAAAAATTATCATGAATACATTCAATACCAGCTTGCGCCATCGAACTTGCAAGTTTTCCTGTCAAATGGTTCACCCGTTCAGCAATCAATTTCAGCCCATCATGCCCATGATATACCGCATACATTCCAGACATTATTGCCAGCAAAACCTGTGCTGTACATATGTTAGATGTAGCTTTTTCCCGTCTTATATGTTGTTCTCGGGTTTGGAGCGCCATACGAAGCGCCGGATTGCCTTGTGCATCTTTAGATAAACCAATTATTCTGCCGGGAATTTTTCGTTTGAATTCATCTGTAGTTGCAAAAAAAGCAGCATGTGGTCCACCATAGCCCATTGGTACGCCGAACCGCTGGGAATTCCCAACCGCTGCATCAGCACCCATTTCACCTGGTGTTTTGAGTAAAGTTAATGCTAGCAAATCAGTTGCCACGCAAATAAAAGATTGGTTTGAGTGAGCTAATTCACACAAACTTGAAAAATCCCTTATATGGCCTTCGGTATCTGGGTATTGAACTAAGCCACCAAAGACTTTTTCATGAAAATCAAATTGGTCATGGTTTTTGATATCAAGTTTAATTCCTAAAGGGTCGGATCGTGTTTTTAAAATGTCAATTGTTTGGGGATGACAACTTTCAGATACAATAAATGTATTTTTATTTGGATCTTGAGTTATATTATAGAACATAATCATTGCTTCCGCAGCTGCGGTGCCTTCATCTAAAAGTGAAGCGTTTGCAAGCGAAAGCCCGGTTAAATCTGAGACCATAGTTTGAAAATTTAATAATGCCTCAAGTCGCCCCTGACTAATCTCAGCTTGGTAAGGTGTATATTGCGTATACCAACCCGGATTTTCCAAAATATTGCGTTTAATAACACTCGGAACAAAAGTACCATAGTATCCCATCCCAATATAAGATCGAAATACCGAATTTGACTTTGCTAATTTCTGAAGATATTTTATTGTATCAGCTTCAGATATTTTTTGCGGTAAATCTAATTCAGACTGTATTAAAATATTCTTAGGGACTACAGCTTCGGATAATTCGCTAAGAGAAGAAAACCCTAATTCTCTTAACATCTCCTTTATGTGAGATTTTTTGGAGCCTATATGACGAGTAACAAAAGAACTAAACATTAAAAAGATAAATTTTTGTTTAAAATAATACCACGAGATTAAAAAGAAACCTGATCAGAGTCTAATCTGTTTTTTTAGATGCGATGGTTGCAATATTCCTTTTTTAAACCAAACTTTTATAGGTAAATCTAAGATTTATTAATTATTTTTATTAAATAAAATAAATAAATTGAAGCTCTGAAAATGAATAGAATAGTTAAAATAGAATACATAAGGTCATTTCCTTCAAAGATTTGTAAGTACTCTAAAAGGGAAACCGGATTAAAATATAATAAGATATAAAATGCACCTTGGTGGTGCATTTTTTTTTACAATGAGGTGAATATGTCTATGGAAAAACTTATTACTTTACAAGGTATTGATACCAAATTGAAAGATCTTAATGATCTATTGGGCGACCTACCTTCAAAAGTAAATGAATTAAATAATCAAGAAAAATCAATGAAAACTACATTGGTTGAAAAGAAAGAACGCCTGAAAGAGTTAGAAGTTGAATCTAATAAAAGGGATGTCTTAATTGCAGAAATCAATAATAAAGTCAATAAATTAAAGGACCAACTGTTCCTAGTAACTAGTAATAAACAATACGATGCTATTATGCATGAGATTGATCATGTAAAAGAAAAACGCACATCTTATGAATCAGAAGCTCTATCTTTCATGGAAGAAAAAGATTCATTGAATGAAGCCACTGAATCAATGGAATCAGAACTAGGATCTTTATCGGAAGATTTAGTTATTCGTAGAGAAAAATTAGAATCCGCCATTTCTGAATCGGCAGATGAAAAATTAGTTTTGGAACAAAAAAGGTCTCAACAAATTGATAAAATTGATGTAAATATAATTTCGGTTTATAAACGTGTTTCGGAAGCACGTGATGGTCTTGCTGTGGTGAATTTATCAGGTAATGCTTGTGGTGGCTGTGGAGCTCATGTTCCAATGCAAAAAGTAACAGAAGTTCGGGCAAATTCTGTAATACACCGATGTGATGTTTGCGGAAGATTTCTCTTTAGTGAAAATAATTCTGTAAATTAAGTCGCTTATTTTAAATTGAGTCGGTTGGATGGTTACTCCTGGCTTACATTAGTAATCTGAGAGAGGAAAGTCCGGGCACTGCAGGACAGGATGCTTCTTAATGAGAAGAGATGTGCTGATGTACATTATGGAAAGTGCAACAGAAAGTAAACCGTCTGCCAACTGGCGGATAAGGGTGAAAAGGTGGTGTAAGAGACCACCAGATTTTGTGGAAACTCAGAATGCTTGTAAACCCCATCCGGTGCAAGATCATATAGGCTCTAAGATGTTGTTCGCATCGATTTAAGAGCGGGTAGATTGCTAGATCTTATTGGCGACAATTAGACTAGATGAATGACCATCCTATCAGGTTTGATACGTCAACCTGATGGACAAAACTCGGCTTATAGACCGGCTCAATTTTTTTATATGAAGTGGAAATTTCCCCAAAAAGATAAGTTTTTAGTTCAGCAAATTATTGAACAGTACAATGTTCCAAAAGTATTTGCGGAAATAATGGCATCAAGAGGCTTTAAAGAGTCAGATAAAATATCACCTTTTTTTACTCCGGACATTTTGCAGCTACATAATCCATTCTTGATGAAAGGAATGGAAAAGGCAGTTGATCGTGTTATTAAAAATATTTTTGAAAAAAAACCAATTTTTGTTTTTGGGGATTACGATGTTGATGGAACAACAGGAGCATCTCTTCTTTATATAGGTTTAACCAAACTAGGTGGAAATGTCACAACCTATATTCCAAACCGACAAAGTGAAGGCTATGACTTATCCCAATTTGGTATAGACAAAGCATCAACAATTGGTGCGGATTTATTAATTACTTGTGACTGCGGGATCAATGCTATTAACTGTGTTAATTATGCCAATGAAAAAGGAATTGATATCGTCATCACTGATCATCATATTCCAGGGCATATTTTTCCTAATGCCTTTGCTATTTTAAATCCAAAACAATCTGATTGTGAATATCCCTTCAAAGACCTCTCTGGAGTGGGTGTTGCTCTTAAATTTTTAACAGCTATTGTTAAGAAAATGAAAAAATCATCTGATTGGTTAATAGGTCTTATGGATCTAGCTGCATTGGGAACTGCTGCAGATCTAGTACAATTAAAAGATGAAAATAGGATAATAGTTCATTATGGATTAAAAATACTTAAAACCACTCAACGTCCGGGATTAAGAGAATTATTAAAGTCAGCTAAAATAGATTTAGACAGAGACCTTTCTGTCACAAAAATTATTTTTCATGTAGCACCTAAAATCAATGCTGCTGGGCGACTGGGGAATGCAAACCGAGCTGTGGAATTATTTACAACAACTAATTCACATAAAGCTAGAGAATTGGTAATTGATTTAGATAAAGAAAATAAAAAGCGTCAAATTATTCAACAAAATATTTTTGATGAAGCAATTCGAATGGTAAAGAGAAAAATAGACTTAGAAAATGATAAGGCAATTATACTTGGAGAAAAAGGATGGCATTATGGTGTAGTTGGGATTGTGGCGTCCAAGTTGAAGGAAAAATTCAATCGACCAGCCATAGTGATCTCTTTTGATGAAGAAGGAAAAGGAATAGGATCTGCAAGGAGTTTGAAAGGATTAGATTTGCATGAAGCATTAAGTGAAACAAGTAATTATCTTGAAAACTATGGTGGCCATGCAATGGCAGCAGGGCTCAAAATAGATAAATCCAATTTTACCAACTTCAAAAAAAAGTTTTTAGAATATGTCAATTCAAAATTGAATCAGGATGATTTAGAACCACCCATCTTTTTGGATGCAAAATTAGGACTAATTCATATCAATAAACGCCTAATAAAATTCATGAAAAGGTTAGGACCTTATGGCCCCGGAAATATGCCGCCTAAATTTGCTATTATTAACGCAAATGTTGTAGGTAACCCTAAGGTAATTAGTAATGGAGATCATGTTCGATTTCAAATTAAACAGGACCATTCTGTCATTGAAGTTATAGGGTTTGGTCTTGCCAAAAATTATGAAATGTTAATCCTTGGTGAGCCTATTGACATTGCGTGTGTTATTGAAACCAATGTTTGGAAAGGAAAAGAAACTATACAATTGAATGCTATAGATATTAGATTATCTGAAAGTGTCTGACTGTTGTTGTAAATTCAGGCTCTTTCCTTCAAAACAAGACTATAATTTTAATGGATAGTTTATTTTTTAACGATGACCATTTAATGATTCGTGATATGGTGCGAGATTTCGCTGAATCAGAGATTATGCCAGTTGCGCGAAAATTAGATGAAAAGGAAAAGTTCCCATCAGATCTTGTGGGGAAAATGGCCGAACTTGGATTAATGGGAATCATTATTCCTGAAGAGTATGGTGGAGCAGGACAAGATATGGTTGCATTTGTAACTGCAATTATTGAACTGGGTCGTGCTGATGCGTCTGTTGCAATTACAATGGCTGCTCATACTTCTTTGGGCACATTGCCTGTTTTATTATATGGAAATGATGAACAAAAGAATACATATTTACCTAAACTTGCTTCTGGGGAAACATTAGGTGCCTTTGGCTTAACTGAGCCAGATGCCGGTAGTGATGCCGGTGCAACTAAAACAAAAGCTGTAAAAGATGGTGATGAATATATTGTGAACGGTGGTAAGATTTTTATTACAAATGCTGGTGAGGCTGGAATATTATCTTTCACATCACAAGTTGAAGAAAATGGAGAAAATCTTGGCATCGCTTCATTTATTATTCCAACTACCACACTAGGTCTTGAAATTGGTCCAAAAGAAAAAAAAATGGGTTGGAGGGCTAGTGATACACGGCAACTCTTTTTTAAAGATATGCGAATCCCTACATCAGCAATGCTGGGATCACCAACTCAAGGATTTAAAACATTTCTAAAAACCCTTACATCAGGGCGAATCTCAATTGGTGCATTATCTGTCGGGACAGCCGTTGGTGCATATGAACGAGCTCTAAATTATTCCAATCAACGCAATGCATTTGGTAAACCAATTAACAGGTTTCAATCTATTGGGTTTAAATTAGCAGATATGGCTACAAAGATTGAGGCATCTAAATTGTTAGTTTATCATGCAGCATGGCTTAAAGACCAAGGACATTATATCACGAAGGAAGCTGCAATGGCGAAACTGTTTGCCAGTGAAACAGCCATGGAAGTGACCACTGAAGCAATTCAAATCCATGGAGGGTATGGGTACGTAAAGGAATATGATGTGGAACGGTTTTTTCGTGATGCCAAAATTTTAGAGATAGGCGAAGGAACGTCTGAAATTCAACGCCTAATAATTTCGAGAGAATTACTAAAGAGCATTCAGATATAGTGACTGAAACAAACAAAAAAAACCCATTTATTCAATACTTTTTATTGAACAAATATTGGCCTCAATATCTAATTATTATCGGACTGATTTATTCGATTTCAATATTGTTCCCCTTAGGTAAATCTTTGAAATACTCATATCAATTGAACGATATCACGCAAGAACCAATTATTGCACCATTTACGTTTCCAATTCTAAAATCTGAACAAAAGCTTCAAAAAGATTTAGAAGATCAAAAAAAATCTGTACCATTTATATTCAATCGTATTGGAAAAGTAGTAATTAACCAGTCTGCAGAAATAAATGAATTCTTTGCTATGGTAAATGAACTACGATATGCAAGTTGGCGGTTAGATGAGTCTAGGAGATTAGTTTACGAACGTCGCTATCATAGACAATATGAAAAAGCACGATCAGTATTTGTTTCTGATAGTGCAAATCTGGCTATTCTAAAAAATGAATTTTATAGACTTTACTCCTTTTCTTTAGATAAACCTAATTGGTCCAAATATATTACCTCTGAGCAGGATCCGAAGAATATGAAAGATCTTGACAAAAATAAAAATCATGTAATGCAAATCTGCCGAAACCGTTGGACAGAAGGTATCTATGATATTGCTCTAAAAGATATAGCCAGTTCTCAAGTCACTGTAAATCAAACTGATGTGCCAGATTTAGCAACTCCGGAATCATTCAATGATCTACAAGTCGCGTGGACCAAAGCAAGAAAAGAATTGTTATTACTATTCCCAGAAGGAGATGTATTCCGTGACTTAGGATATGACTTAATTGTAGAATTCATGAAACCCAATCTATTATTTGAACGAGAGATTACCGAACGTCGTCAAACTGAAAGCTTAAATAAAGTGCCTCGCAGTCAGGGTGTCGTTTTAGAAAATGAATTGATTGTAGATGCCAATATTCGAATTACAGATGATGTCCTTCAGAAATTGAATTCCCTTTCTGTTGCTGTTACAAAACAAGAAAAAGGATCTGGATGGACAAAAATTATCGTGAACTATTTAGGCAGGATCATTTTATTATCTGTAGTTGTATCGCTCTTCTTTGCATTTTTAGTTGTATATCGTATTACTATTTTTCGTGATTGGAAGATGGTTCTTTTGATTTCAATTGTTTTTTTATTGCAATTAGGAATAGCGCATATTTTTGTTATTCGATTGGAATGGTCAGAATATTTAATTCCTGTAACAGTTGGGGCTATGACATTAACAATTTTATTTGATGCTCGTATTGGATTTATGGCAACAACCTCTATGGCAATTCTTTTGGGTTTAATGATGGGCCAAAATATTGACTTAGTGATTGTATCACTATTCACAACAACTATTGCAGTTTATAATATTCGTGAATTAAGAAAAAGAAGTCAGTTGTTTATCACCATATTTGCATTAATTGCTGCCAGTGTTTTTGTAGTCATAGGGCTTGGGCTTTTTAAAGAGCATAACTGGGCAAGGATGCTGATGGATATTCAGCTATTAGCGATAAACAGTATTTTAGCACCAATCATTACTTATGGGCTTATAGGATTGTTTGAAATCTTTTTTGAGGTAACTACAGATCTTACTTTAATTGAATTACTGGATTATGATCATCCACTTTTAAAACGCGCGCAGCAAGAGACAAATGGCACATTCAATCATAGTATAGTTGTTGGTAATCTTGCAGAAGCTTGTGCAAATGCCATTGGCGCACATTCTCTTTTATGCCGAGTTGGTGCCTATTATCATGATATTGGTAAAATGGTGAAGTCTGAATATTTTATTGAAAACCAATATAGTGGTGATAATAAACATGATACATTAACACCTACAATGAGCGCTAAAATTATCCGTGCTCATGTGAAAGAAGGCTTGCGACTTGCAAAGGAATACGGTTTACCAAAAATTGTTTCAGACTTTATTCCAATGCACCATGGAACAACCCGAGTCGAATATTTTTATAG
This sequence comes from Fidelibacterota bacterium, assembly GCA_002722105.1. Next base: position 8,175 of record PBKF01000006.1, on the reverse strand, counting down.
AATGGCCTTAAAACATTCTAATGAAAATGGTGATAAAATAGATGAAGGTGCTTTTCGATACCCAGGACCAAAACCAAATACAAAAGAAACCGGAATACTTATGATTTGTGAAGCTGTAGAAGCTGCGGTACGTTCCATTAAAGAACCAGATATATTTAAAATTGAAGCCATGATTGATAAGATTATCAAAGGGCGTATTGATGATGGTCAGCTTAATGAATGTCCTATTACTCTTGATGAATTAAATAAAATTAAAGGCACTGTAGATGGAAATTCGGGAATGTTACCTGTTCTACGCGGTATTTACCATATTCGAGTTGAATATCCGGATGATCCAATGGAAACGCCAGTTACATGATTCAAATCTCAGTAGATTGTGATCCTAAATTGGATTCACCAAATCAAGAATATATTATTAATATTTTAACATTAGTTTTTAACAACTACAATATTATAGATGGAGATTTAACTCTAATTTTTGGTACAGATGAATTATTATCACAATTAAAAAAAGAATACTTCAAAAAAGACCAATTAACAGATGTGATTGCTTTTCGTTTAAATGATTATGAAGAAAATTCAGTAGAGGGGGAAATTTACATCAGTTTACCAAGAGCAGCAGAAAATGCTAAATCTTTTTGTGAGCAATATGAAAAGGAAGTGGCACGTCTAATTATACATGGCAGTCTACATCTTTTGGGTCATACTGATAAAACGAAAAAAGATAGAGCTAAAATGACTCAAATAGAAAATCAGTTTTTAGATCAGGTTAATTGGCGAGTACTCTTTGATAATTAAATGAATAAACAAAACACAGCAGAAAAATTTATTGAACTTCTAGAAATTGTAGAAAAACTTCGTGGGCCAGATGGCTGCCCCTGGGACAAAGAGCAAACTCATGCTTCCCTACTACCCTATTTTTTAGAAGAAGCTTACGAAGTGATAGAGAGTGTGGAGGAGAAAGACTGGAATACATTTGAGGAAGAGTTAGGTGATATTATACTACATGTAATACTTCAATCTCAAATTGCAATGGAAGATAAAAAATTTAATATGTCTGATATTCTAAAAACTGTTAATGAAAAACTGATTCGTAGGCATCCACATGTTTTTGGTGATAAAAAAATAGATGCCGCAATTGAAGCCAAACAAAATTGGGAATTATCAAAACACAAAGAAAAGAATCGGAAGTCCCGTTTGGATGGCGTTCCACCTACACTCCCAGCCTTAACTCGTGCTCAACGGCTACAACAAAAAGCTGCTTATGCTGGCTTCGATTGGGAGCAGGTAGATGATATTTGGTCAAAATTGGATGAAGAAATTGAAGAGCTCAAATCAGCTCATAAAAATGGTAATATGGATAATGTAAAGGAGGAAATTGGAGATGTCCTTTTCTCAGTGGTGAATTTAGCAAGATACATGGATATCCCTGCTGAAGATATGTTGCGGGCAACCAATAAAAAATTTATATCTAGGTTTCAGAAAATTGAAGAAGTGCTGGAAAAGAAAGGTAAAAAGCCAGAAGACTCCACCCTCAAAGAAATGGATGAAATTTGGGATATGGCTAAAGAAGAGAGTTAGATGAAACACATTTTTTAAATAATCATAAATCTATCCTTATACATTTTAAAAATAGCTATTACTTCAGTTAAATATTCATCTNACGGCCCTTTGNCAAAGGCTTANTTAGCATCGTATTATATGATTGCAGGGTTTGAATTACACTTTTTTATAAATTATTTCCTTGAACTGTTACTAACAATTTTCGAGCAGAACCATGGTTCCTGTGTTCACATAAATATATGCTTTGCCAGGTTCCCAGATTTAATTGTCCTTTTGTAATGGGAATTGATACTGAAGACCCCAAAATAGATGCTTTTAAATGGGCAGGCATATCATCTGGACCTTCATAGGTGTGCTCGTAATAATATTGATTTTCAGGAGCTAACATATTAAAATGAGATTCAAAATCTGCACGGACTGTTGGGTCAGCATTTTCATTAATGGTTAGAGACGCAGATGTATGTTGTATAAAAACGTGAAGAATACCCATAGAAATATTTTTGATTTCGGGGAATTGCTCTATCACATTGTTAGTAATAATATGGAACCCGCGTGAACGAGGAGAGATGGTTATACTTTTTTGTATCCACATATATAGCTTTTTCTTTATCCAAGTTATTTTAATACTTTTTCATCTAAATTCCGGAAAAACACCACCTATCCATTTATAAAAAGGTTTATCACCAAAGCGATCATAGCTAGCTTTAAAGCCTATTGGAATATGTCTTTTTTAAGCAATGGTTATTAGGTGATTTATTGAATGTTTTTTTCATATTCGGATAATCCATACGGGAAATCTACTTCAGATATTTGCTTGGAAAGTTTGACACATTCTTAGTAGGTATTTTCACTAATGTTTATCATGTTTTCCTTTCTTTTTTTCTGGCTGCTGGGAAAAGGATATTATTCAAAATTAATCGATACCCTGGAGAATTTCGATGCAAAGAAAGGTCAGTTGGTGGGTCACCAACAAAATGTTGGTAATCTTCTGGATCATGACCTCCATAAAAAGTGAATGTCCCTTTACCAAAATTCCCATGTAAATATTTCACTTGATCTGATGCTGGATCTTCACCCATTAGGACAACATGCTTTTTAATACGATCCTTATGAAATCCNGTTGTTTGTCCCATAAATCCTTTTATCACAGATACATGGTTTTGGGTTAGCATAGTGGGCACAGGATCATATTTCGCAGAGAATTCAAACAAGGAAAAATAATCTGCTTCTGCACCGCGTGTTACCGGGTTATGGCTGGGAGGAAAATCAATGTCAGAAAATTCATATACCATAGGATCTGGCATAAGTTTAAATCCTGTAAAAGCAAATGATTGTTTAAAATCGAGTTTTGAATTGAGAGTAGGGTCTACGGGTGAACCATCAAATACTGTATGAACCCCATCTACATTTTCCATTGATAATGCTATATCGTATGAATCGGTTGCAGAGCACATAGCAAATAAAAAACCACCCTTACCTACATAGTCTTTAATTTTACGGGCAATAANTTTTTTCTGTTTATGAACACTGGAAAAGCCCAATTTTGAGGCCATTGCTTCAAATTGCTTTTTCTGATCTCTATACCACTGGGCATTATGGTGACTGCGATAAAATTTTCCATATTGTCCTGTAAAGTCCTCATGATGTAGATGAAGCCANTCATACTCTTCTAGTTTCCCTAAATATACTTCTTCATCCCATAAAGTTTCATAATCCACTTCTGCATAAGTCAGTGCAAGAGTTACAGCATCATCCCAAGGCTGTTTNTTGGGTGGTGTATAAATTGCAATTTTTGGTTTTTTTTCTAATAGAACTATATCCATGTTACCCTGATCAATATCAGAATAAATGTTTACTAAACTTGCAGCATCCACCATCTCAAAAGTGACACCACGTATTCTACATTCTGTTTGAACAAATTGATCTGCATTAATTAAAAATGATCCACCCCTGTAATTCAATAGCCATTCTACATTTGTGTTTTTTGTCAATGTAAAATATGCAATACCATATGCTTTTAAATGATCATTTTGAACTTGATCCATGGGAATCAAAAGTTTTTGTCCAAAGGAAGTAGAAAGAAAAAGAATTAAGAATATTTGTGTCATTTAACTTTCAGTTTTTTGCATGGATCGAATGTGAAAACGAATTGGTTCAACAAATATAGAGTTAGGAAATTCATCAAGGATTCTCATATAGTGTGCCATAGCTTTATCTGAATCTAAAAATTTAGTTTCATAAATCTGACCTGCTAGTATTATCCCGCGATCNGCCATATGAGTATCATTTAAGGACAAAGCTAATGAAATNGCTTCATCGTATTCTTTCAGACGATAATGTAAAAGACTTTGTCGAAGAATTGCTATAGGAACAATAGCGGCCGTTGAATCATTCGTAACCAAAAATTCTAACTCTTTTATCGCATCTCCGATTTTACGCTGACGAAGGTACCATTCTGCTTTTAAAAAATGTTTAAATGATAATATACTGGTCGGATCATTCTCAATATACTGAGTTATAATATTTTTTAATTCCATTAAGTCATTAAATGAAGGGTTAACCGGGCTCATAGCAAAAAATGATTTTTGTACTATTTTTAGCGTTGAATCCGGTTCATCCGCTAAAAAATGTATCAATATTTTTTTCTGTTCAATGGCCGGCAGTGGATTCTGTTCTAATTGTCTTTGNAGAAAATCCAGTGCTTTCTGGGATTCNCCTTTAGCCAAATGAATGTCTGCTGTTCGAAGTAATATTTTCAGTTTCAATTTTTTATCAGGTTTGGACTGTATTGCTTTATTTAGCAATTTATAAGCTTGGTCAAAATCCTGAAGAATTTTAAACTGAATTTCACCCAATCGAAAATAAGCTTCTGCCAATAATGGTGATGTAGGTAAAGAGACTAAGAGTGAATCATAAAGNGCTAAACATGATTCTAAATGATNNGGTGAGATTNTGGAATAAACCTGAAAGGGATCCTCAAAGAAAATATTATTATCAAAAAAGTANGGAATTAAATATGATTCATTGATAGGTACAATTTGATCTTCAAAGGTNTGTGCTAGTCCCAGCAATGCTTTCCCTATATATTTCGAATTTAAATTCTGGCTCATAATAAAATTATAGGATTTTATTGATAAATCGTATTGCATCTCANTTCTTAAATCATTAGCAAATTTNAGCCAATCATTAGAATCAATATTACCCAGTTTTGACAATTCTGCTTTAACCTGGTAAGCTTTCTCATAATACTGTTGCTTAAAATAAAATTCACTCAATAGATTGAGAATCAACTTTGNATTTTCTTTTGATGCAGCAATTAGCTTTTNTTCAATGATATCGATTGCATCTTCTTCATCACTCATTTGAAGTATACGGCGATGAATTATAACATTTTGTCTTGGCTTATATGTCAGATGGAGGATGAATTGATCTAATGATTTATCATAGACTCTTCGAGACTGATAATAAACTCCAGCTTCATATGCCATAAATGATTTCCCAAATTTATTTCGGCCTGTTTCCANTAATGAAAGTAATTCCTGATCTAAACTGTAGCGATTAAAAAGTGAAATCATGATTCGATAATAGGATNGATTATCTTGAAATATTTCTGTGGNAGTTTTCCAAATNGATTTCGCATNAATCAACTTATCATTTAAATAATAAAANTCTCCCAANTGTGAGTAAGTCTGGATATCATTGGGAAAAAGAACAAGNTGCTCTTTTAGAAATTGTATACCCTCATNATACCGCTNATTNTTTTTATATAAAGATTTTAAATCTTTAACAGCTCTTTGATGGTTCGGAATTTTTTGAATAATATCTGCATAGATAGCGATAGCACCGTCAATATCACCTTTTCGCTCCAACATTTTTGCNGTTTTTAACGAACCATTTATTGAAGCGGTATTCTGGCCTAATAATATGGTAAAGCTACCGAAAACTAGAAGTTTCAAGAAATTATTCTTCACTATAGTTATCTAATGATTTCTGTACGGTTTTGATCTGACTTAATGAATTGAAGTATCGTTTAATCATAGTCTGGTTCTCCTGGGAATATCCTGCATTAATAGCTTTATTTAAAGCCTGAAGCGCNAGATTTTGTCTTTGACCTAAATCAGCTGGTAAACCTCCAGGTCCTTCATAAAAAATAGATCCATCTGCAACTGTTGATTTTCTCTCATCATCAAATCCTCTCTGAGTCATAGAAGTCTGACTATCCAGCATTCTAGTTAAAATTCGCTGTTGCCTTTCTTTAGTTTTTCGATTGAATATATTCTTTTGCAAATCTTTGATTACCTCATCCATTTCTTTACCAATTCCGCTCAAATCACCCATCCCCTTCTGTCCNGAGTGCCGCATTTCATTCATCATTTTCTCTAGTGATTTACGCAAGCCTTGTTGTTTTTGAAGCATTTGCTGTAACATTTGTTGTTGTGCTGCTGCTGCCATTTGACCTAANCTTAGTTGCATCCCCTGTTGGTTCAAGCTCTGCTGCTGACCTGCCATTTGTTGCATCATTTGTAAAAACTGTTCGTACCCACTNGCAGATCCTGCCTGTTGCATACTTTGTATACTGTTAAATAATCCTAATGCAGTTTCATTGAGTCCCTCCATGGCAGCTTTCTGGTTTTGTCGGGCTTGGCTGATATTTCGATCCGTTAATTTATTTTTAGCTTCTTGCATTCTTGCATTGGCCTTTCCAATACCTCGCCCGATTTCCGGTGTAATTNCAAAAGTTTGTTTGGATAATTCCATCATTTGATTCGTAATAGACTTTAATTGATCCTGTAACAATTGTTGACGCGCTGCAAATTCTCGTAATCTAGGTGAATTTCTAGAAGCTAACTTTACATCTGAACGTAATTGTTCTTCCTGAGATGAGATGTAAAGTATATCCTGCATAATCGATTGAAATTGCACCGTCATTTTTGATACAGTTTCTTGTTGAAACTGTTGTTTTATTTGCATCAATTNTTNTATCATTACTTCCATATTTTGAAGCGCTTTTTGACTGGATTCTTTTGCCATTTCCATTTTTTGATTTGATAGATTTTGCATTNTTTTCATTATTGCCTTTTCTGTCTGTTCCGTTAGATCTGCCTGAGCTATTTCTGCTAAATTCTGTGCTGTTTTTTGGCTATAAGGTTCTACAAGTTCAGATGCTTCTCTCATCAATGATTTTACATTTGTAAATTCTTCTAAATTTCTTTTTTCCTCCTGCTCTAATCTTGCTAATGTCGATTTATCTATAAAATTATCTGTTTGATTTATCTCCTCATCTAGTGCTATTTGCTGATTATACAATTGCTGCATTCGATTCTGAAGCTCATCCATTTTTTGTTCCGCTTGTAATCGTTTAAAAATGTCAAGATAACGATCCAAATCCTGCTCAATCTGATCTAAATTTTCTGCAAGACTATTGAGAGATTCCTGAAGTTTTTTCATGTCCATTTCTTCTAAGGCTTGCTTAAGGTCATTCATATTATTAAGCATTTCATTAGGAATTATATCTCGTATTAATTCTGATAATTCTTTGAATTTATCCAATAAATCGGGTGAAAAAAGTTTATGTTTTTGGGCCTGTTCTGTAACAAGGTCTATTGCTGCGGCCATTTTTTCTAGATTAGCTAATTCATCCTTCGCATTTTCAAGAGTGTTTTTTACGGATTGTTGTTGATTCCAATCCATTTTTTTTGTTTTTAATGCTTCCAACTCAAGAGCATCAAACTGGTTCTTTAATTCTTGAAATTCATCCATGCTGGATGATACTTCTTCAATGAAATCTAATTCGTTATTTTCAGCCGTTTCATATAGATCTGCCAATGAAGGCACACGAGCAATGAAGGTAGATGATATAGTTTTTTTGGGACCGGAAATCTCATCATTATCCATAAGTTCGAAATGGAAGTGTACTTCATCTTCAGGCATAAGTACCATATCATTCAATTCCCATAATGTCTGAAGTGATTGCACTGTCGTATCAGAATTTAATTCGTAGATTGGAAACATTGACACATAGGGGTCAGCCTGTAAGTAGGATGGGCGCCGAATTTCATAAGCAACCTGTAATTCCGTAAACCCGTAATCATCTTCAATTTCCAAATGAATCGGAATTGATTGATTACTACCCAGCTCTATAACAGGTGATGGCTGGATAACTAAAAGACTGGGATCAAGATCGGGAATGATCTCCAGCGAATAAGGTACAGGGTCACGGTTTGTAATACCACGCTGGTCAACTATATTAATTGAAAAACTCCCTTCTTTCATTAATGAAAAATATCCAGATGCTGAACGATTGGTTGATGTGAGAGTAGATTTTTCCCCGTTGATATCTAGATAAGCGGATTCCAAGATTCTGTTAGATGAAAGGTGAATTTGCACTTTAGACCCCTTTAATCCCTGAATCACTGCAATATTTCCTTCTTGGGTTTCCGTTTCTAATTTGCTGTAAGTTGGAGGGATAACACTAATGAGAAAAGATTCAAATATAGGACGATCTGTTACAAAAATTGTGTCTGAATTGGACGTGACTTTTCCCCATGCTTCCCAAAAATGATTAGCTTTAACTATAGCCTCGTAAGCATAATCCTGGAATAATTCAGGAAG
>PBKF01000005.1 GCA_002722105.1 Fidelibacterota bacterium | reverse complement strand
TTTTTTTTATTTTCTTCATCATTGCTCAAAAGTATTGCTTGATTTAGATTCTCAGAGTATACATGCCAACTGAGATGATTAAAATATTCAAAAATCTTATTCTAATTGTATTTTGGTTCTCGGTATTGAGTGCCCAGGATATTTCTATATTCTTTTTAAATGATGGGTCCATTGTTCAGGGAAAGGTGGTGAATGAAAATCAACACCGTATTTTTGTAAAAACAGATCAAGGAACTATAAAAATATTGCCTAAAGATATTATAGGCAGAGAAGATCTGGCAAAAAAAGGTGATTTGACCTTTATGACTGATCGTGTGGATTATCTCCACAAAAATATTGATCGTCTTACTGGTCAATTAAATTATATGAATGATTCATTGAATATGGCACTGGAAGATCTCTATGATTTGGTAAAAAATCTGGAAGTGCTGCAAAATGAATTTGAGATAGATTTATTGAGATTGCACTCTCAGGGAAGAGAACAGAAAAATCAAATAAAATATGTCCAAAATGATTTAGTTAATCAAAGGGTGGATATTGCTGTAAATAGGCAAGAAATGGGTGGGATTGATGATACAGTGACAACGCTGAATAAGCAGCTTTCCCTAGCAAAGAAAAAATTAGAAGCAACAGCAAATCAATCTTATCTTATTTCTGGGACAATATCTAATATCAATCATGATATATCAGAATTGAAATTGGGACAGCAAAACCAGCAAAATCAAATTGATATTATGGCTGGTTCTTTAGCAAATATCATTCAAGAAGTTCAGGCAGTAAGGGAAAGTTTTGGTGAAATCAAATCTGGTATTCAAAATAATCAAGAAAAACTTAGTCAAGTAAATGAACAATTAAACATTAAGACAGATGAATTAGGCACTTTAATCATAAATAGCCAAAATGATTTCAATCAACAAATGGAAGTATTTCGCAATTCATTTGAAGACTCAGAAAATCAGGCTATGAAAGAGAGAAAAAAAATCATAGCTGATATGGATGACTATAGTGATGAATTAATGAAGATGAAAAAAACGATTGATAATTTAGAAAATGATATAACTACCTTGAATGTTCTAGAAAAAAAGATCAAATCATTGGAAGCAAGTATCACCACTGATAATTAATGAATCAATTCTGCTTTCTTTTAAGATTATTTATTAAAATTCAAACCAATTATAATTCAAAAATTATTTAATACATTTGATTCAAAATGAGGTAGTTATGATGCTTTATTCACGAATATTTATACTTTTATGCACAACCGCTTTTATATATAGTCAAGACCCTGAAGTTTTATTAAGTACAGGTGAAGATCAGCTTGCATCTGGAGATTATGCCAGTGCAGAATTATCCTTTAATTCTGCTCTTCAAGTCGACCCTTCCTTTGCACCAGCACTGCAGGCATTATCAAAGCTTTATTTACATAAAGGTGATTTAAAGAAAGCAAACGAATATTCAATCCAAGCTGTTCAGGCAGACGAAGAATTTCGTGATTGGGCAACTCAAATTGGGAAAATCACCGAACATATTCAAAATGGTAATAGGAATGTGCAACAAGGTTTGTTTGATGAAGCTATTAAAGAATACGAAGTTATTTCCACTGCTCATCCTTATTTTCCGGATGCTGAGTTCTATAAAGGTCTGACTAGGTTCCGGCAAAAAGATATTGAGGGGGCAGCTCAACATTTTAGTGCAGCAATCAAAATTTATCCTGAACATCCTAAAGCTAGAAAGGGACTGGATAATGTAACCAAACAATTTTTAAATGCAGGTAATAAATCTTACAAAATGGGAGATTTGGGAAGAGCAACATCTTATTATCAAAAAGCTCTCAAGTATGATCCAAACTTCTACCTGGCTTATTTTCAATTAGGTGTATTAGAGAGAAAACAGGGAAACTCAAAAGCTGCCATTGAATATCTACAAAAAGTTTTGGAGATAAAACCTGATCATGATAAAACATGGTTTACCTTGGGAACTGCTTATGAATCAGATGGTAATACAAATGAAGCGATCTCTCATTATAATAAAGCAGTTGAGATCAATCCAGGATATTCAAAAGCGTATGGAAATCTGGGTAAGCTATATACAGAAAAGGAAGATTATAAATCAGCGGAGGATGTTCTAAAAACCGTTACACAGATTGATCCAAATTATGCAGATGGATTTATGAGGTTGGGTATTCTGCATATAGAACAGGAACAATATAAATTTGCGGCAGAAAATCTGGTTATGTCCACAAGTTTAGATGATAAAGATTATTTTAAATATTTTAACCTTGCATCAGCATATAACCGGTTAAAAAAATATAATGAAGCGGTAGTAGCTGCTCAGTCCTGTGTAGATCTTAAGAAGAAATTTGGTGGAGGTTGGATGGAATTAGGTATGGCCGAGCTTGGGAAAAGAAATAAAACACGTGCAAAAAGACATTTTGAAGAAGCCAAAAAAGATCGGGATTGGAGAGAATTAGCTGAGAGAGAAATAGATAAAATCCTAAATCCAGCAAAATACGAAAAATAGTCTGAATGGATGAAAGAAACAATTAAGGGCGTTGTATTTGATTTAGATAATACACTTTTAGACTTCATGAAAATGAAGGAGTTTGCTGTAAAAGCTGCAATAAAGGGGATGATAGAAGCTGGGCTCATGATCGATGAAAACCAGTCCTACAAAGAAATCATCTGGATTTATGAAGAATTTGGATGGGAAAACCAAAAAGTTTTTGATGTATTTATTGAAAAACAAATTGGATATGTTGATAATAAATTTTTAGCTGCTGGTATAGTCGCTTATCGCAGAGCCAGAGAAGCAAATCTAATGGCATATCCAAATGTGAATAAAACATTAATGGCACTAGCAAAGGCAGGAATAAAACTTGGAGTGGTTTCAGATGCCCCCAGTAGAGAAGCCTGGATGCGAATCTACTATCTTAATCTGTATCATTTTTTTGATGTTGTGATCACTTTTGATGATAGTCAGGAGAGAAAACCATCTTCAAAACCATTTCAAATGGCCCTTGACTCAGTGGGCTTACAACCTCAAGAAACCATTATGGTTGGCGATTGGCCTGAAAGAGATGTGGTCGGTGCACAGCAAATAGGGATGAAAACAGCTTTTGCACGATATGGAGACACTTTTGGTACTGTTCATTCTGGAGCAGACTGGGATTTGAATGATATTTTTCAGTTAGTAATGATTATTAACGATCATAACAGCAGTGTCTAATATATATATCGGCACGGATTTGGTGGAAGTCACCAGAATTCGTTCTGCTATTGATGAAATTGGCGTAAGATTTCTCAATCGAATATTTACTGAATTTGAACAACAATATTGTCAGTCTAAAGCCAATCCTGAAATACACTATGCCGGACGTTTTGCTGCGAAAGAAGCTGTGATGAAAGCACTAAAATCATCAGGTATTAATGATCCAATTCCATTTGATTCAATTGATATTCAATCATCTGATACAGGAGAACCTTTGGTGGTGATGAAATTAAAATTTGGTGGAATTTGTAAGGTTTCCATTTCACATACTGAAACCCACGCTATCGCTTCAGCAATTTATACACCTAAATGAGGCTGTTGACACCAGATCAGGCCCGTGAGTTGGATCAAATTTCAATGGATGATTTGGGCATATCTGGAACAATATTAATGGGCAATGCTGGTTCCAGAATTTCGGATGTAGCATTAGAATTGGTTGCAGATTTCCATAATCCATTTATTCTTATAATATGTGGAAAGGGTAATAATGGTGGAGATGGATATGCGGCAGCCCTAGAATTATCCAAAAATAATATCAATGTAAAAGTACATTCACTTTATAGTATAGATGAATATAAAGGTGATTTATTAGATTATTACTTGAAGTGTTATAGTTCCAATATTTCCATAACATTTGGAATTGATTTGCCAGATTTTACACCACCGGATTTAATTATTGATGGATTATTTGGAATAGGCTTCAAAGGTAAATTGAAAGAAACTTTAGTACCATGGGTAGAATGGATCAATAATACAAAATCTTCAGTACTATCTATAGACATTCCATCTGGTCTAGATGGTAATTCTGGCACAGTCATTAATCATGCGATAAAATCGAAAGCAACTGTTACCTTTGGAGCTCCAAAATTGGGTTGTGTACTTAGACAGGGAAAAAATTATTCTGGATTGATTTACACGAAAGAGATAGGTTTCCCAAATTTAGATACAATTCAGATTCAAGGGCTTGATTGGAAATTGTTTGAAGAATTTGATGTAAATGATATTTTAAAGAAACCTGATTTAAATACGAATAAATATACTGCCGGAAAAGTATTAGTCATTGCAGGGTCAAGAGGTATGACAGGGGCAGCTATATTATCAACTTTTGGTGCTCTACGCTCTGGTGCAGGATTAACGATAACGACTACACCAGCTTCTCTCAATGGAATCATGGAAAGATCCATTTTAGAAGGCATGACATTACCTTTAGAAGATGGGGGAAGTGGATATATTGGCTTTAATCATTATGATGAAATCATGAATACAGTTGAATGGGCTGATACCATTGTATTAGGACCAGGCCTTGGTAGAGAGAGACACACACAAAAATTAATTTGCAAGTTAGTTTCAAGCATAGAAAAACCAATTATATTGGATGCTGATGGACTTTATCCTTTTTCTGATCAATTAGAAAAATTAAATAAAAGAGAAAATCCTTTGGTTATTACTCCACACTTAGGTGAACTATCAAATCTAATCGGAAAGAATAAAAACGATATAATTTTCAATTTCCCAATAATAATGACAAATTTAATGAAGGATTTCCATCATGTTGCTTTGGTAAAACAAGTACCTAATTGTACCTTTTATAAGAATCATGCAATTGTAAACTCTTCAGGAAACCCTGGCTTAGCAACTGGTGGGACGGGCGATATTCTAGCTGGGATGATAGGAAGTTTGATTGCACAGAATTATACTCCATTTAATGCTTCATTTCTTGCTTCTTTTCTCCATGGTAAAGCTTCTGATATGCTTGTGAATGAAAAAGGATATCGTGGGCAAATTGCTTCTGATTTATTGGATAAAATTCCCAGTACAATTGGTTGCTATGAAAGATTCTAAAAGTCAATTTGTATTGTATTTGGTTTTAATTATTTTTGGCTCAAGTATCCCAGGGAACTCTGTCCCACATTTGGTCGCACTTACATGGGATAAATTATTACATATTATTGAATATTCTATTCTTGGTTGGCTGGGATACCGTGCCTTTAAATCAGATATTGAAAATCCAGCATTCTTGGTTGTCCCATTTGGTATTTTATTTGGGTGTTTCGATGAGGCCTGGCAATCAATAATTCCAGGTAGATTTCCAAGCCATTATGATGTGATTGCAGATGGGATTGGTGTAATATTCGGAACTATTGTAAGTTATTTTATACTTAATAAACCTAAATGATACAGCATCTTTATATTAAAGATTATGCCATTATTGATGAGGCTAATATCAAATTCAATCCTGGATTAACGGTTATAACCGGTGAAACGGGTTCAGGGAAGTCTCTTATTCTTAAAGCTCTTACTGTTTCCATGGGTGGAAAAACAGACAAAATTATGGTTAGAAATGGAACACCAAGAGCAGTTATCGAAGTGACTTTTCATGATCAAAAATCTTTAAGAAGAATTGTATCTAATGAAGGTAGAACAAAAGCATATATCAATGAAGAACCAACCAATATAAAAACTTTAAAAGAATCAAATAGCACACAAATTGATTTTCATGGTCAGCATGATCAACAACATATATTAAATATTGATACCCATATTGAATATTTAGACCGCTATTGTCATCATGATGATCTTGTTGAAAAGATTGGATTAGTATTTGACAAAATCCAATTTCTCAAATCTCAACTGGTATTATTACAACAATCGAAGCAGGAAAGAGCAGATAGAATAGAGTATTTAATGTTTCAAGCAAATGAAATTGACACTGTTAATCCTACAATCAATGAAGATGAAAAAGTTGAGCAGTTATATAAAAAATTAAGTCACCTTGATGCAATACAATCATGCTTGAATGGCCTGCAATCTGAATTAATTAATGGTGATTTATCTATCTCTGATGTTCTAGAAGAAAAGTCCCGCCAGATACAAGCCGTTATAAAATATGATAAGGAATTAGGGACTATTGATGAATTAATTCGTTCAGCAATTATTCATTTACAAGAGGTAAACTCAGAAATTTCAGTTCAATTGTCCAGTGCAGATTTTAACCCGGAAGAATTATCTAAAGTTGAAGAAAGGTACCATTCTTTAGAAGAAATGAAACGTAAATATGGTGGTTCGATCGAATCGGTAATTGAGTACCGGAAAACAATAAAAAATGAAATAAAATCTTACTCAGATCCAGATCAATCAGAACGAAAGTTAAAAGAACAATTAAGAGATAAAGAAAAATTATTTTCTAGTTATGCTCTTCAACTTAACAAAAATAGAACTCAGATGGCACGAACCCTTTCTGATAAAATTGAAGAAGCTATGGCAGCACTTAATATGCCTGGTTCTAAATTTGAGATTAAAATAAGTCAGGATTTAAATGAATCTGGAATTGTACCATTCAATAATCACATGGCTCTGGGAAACAGGAAAGGTATTGATCGGATTGAGTTATTTTTGTCAGCAAACCCAGGGGAGCCTGTAAAACCATTAGCTACAATTGCTTCAGGTGGAGAAATATCTAGAATAATGCTTGCAATCAAAACTGTTTTTCAAGAACAAGATCCTGTGTCAACATTGGTATTTGATGAAATTGATTCAGGTATTTCAGGATTCACTGCAGAAAAAGTAGCAGAACTATTATTAAAACTTTCAAAAAGAAAACAGGTATTATGTATATCACATCTTTCACAAATAATGAGAAAAGCTGATTATCATTTGAATGTTGAAAAAATAGTTCAGCAAAACCAAACATTTGTAAAGGCAAATTATCTTACTAAAAAGGAAAGTTCAGAATTAATAGAAAATTTATACATGGGTAAAAAAGCGGTAAATTATGGATAAATTAGTTATTGAGGGGAAGAACCCACTATCTGGAAATGTAAAGATAAGTGGTGCAAAAAATGCTGTCTTGCCAATTATGACGGCAGCATTAATGTCTGATGGTAAATCAACAATCACGCGAGTTCCCGATTTGAGAGATACACGTACGATGATCCAACTTTTGGAAATTGTCGGGGCTAGGTGTGATTTTGGCAATGGCAGTTTAGTAATTGATGGGACCACAGTTGATAACCCTGAAGCTCCTTATGATTTAGTGAAAACAATGCGTGCATCCTTTTATGTTCTCGGTCCATTAATTTCAAGATTCGGAAGAGTGAAAGTTTCTTTGCCAGGTGGATGTGCATGGGGTCCAAGACCTGTAGATTTTCATCTCAAAGGATTGGAAAAACTTGGAGCAAAAGTTACGCTAGAAAGCGGATATATTCTTGCTGAAGCGGATCGACTAAAAGGGAATGAAATTAGTTTTGAATTTCCATCTGTTGGTGCGACCGGCAATATTGCAATGGCTGCTGTTACAGCGGAAGGAACAACAGTTATTGAAAATGCAGCACAGGAACCGGAAATTGTGCAACTGTGTGAATATTTGAATGAAATGGGTGCCCGCATAAATGGTATTGGCACAACAAGAATACAAATAGAAGGTGTTGATAAACTTTATCCGGCAGATGTAGAAGTTATTCCTGATCGAATTGAAGCTGGAACTTTTCTGACTGCTGGTGCTATTTTAGGGAAAATTACTCTTGTTGATGTGAATCCTCAAAATCTGGATGCTGTTTTATTAAAACTTAAAGAAGTAGGAGCTAAAATTTCTACAACAAAAGATTCTATTACTATTTCTCCACCTGATAAAATTCAAGCAGTTGATATGACAACTGCTGTGTATCCGGGGTTTCCAACAGATCTACAGGCACAATGGGTAGCACTTATGTCCCTGGCAGATGGATCTTCTATGATAACTGATACGGTTTACCATGATCGCTTCAGTCATGTGCCCGAATTAAATCGTTTTGGTGCAAACATAAAAGTTGACAATAATACAGCATTTGTCCGTGGTGTGAAGGAATTAATTGGTGCACCTGTAATGTCTACAGATATTCGAGCTAGTGCATCATTAATTGTTGCAGGTTTAGCTGCAAATGGTGTTACAGAAGTGAGCCGGATCTATCATATTGATCGTGGATATGAACAAATAGAACAGAAATTTCGATCCTTAGGAGCTAAAATCAAGCGGGAAAGGATGTAGCTTAAATTGCTTTTTTATGCATTGAAATGAAGTAAGTTTTTAATCCTATATTTATTAGAGTATTAGAGTATGAAGGTAATAATAATCGGTGGTGGTGAGGTGGGTTTCCACGTTGCCAAAGCATTAAGTGAAGAAGATTACGATATAACTGTTATTGATATNGATCCATTCAAGTGTCGTCGNGCTTCNGAAAACTTAGACGTCATTGTTGTGGAAGGAAATGGTGCTAGTCCAAAAACACTGACAGAAGCATNTGTAGGTGNAGCAGATTATGTGCTTTGTTTGACACGTGTTGATGAAGTAAATCTTATTGCTTCGCAACAAGCCCACAAATTAGGTGCAAATAAAATTATTGCCCGTTTACGGAATCAGCAGTACACGGCGAAAGATTCAATTATTCGTCCTGAAAAATTTGGTGTTGATGTGGTTATACATCCAGAAAAAGCGGCTTGTGAAGAAATAATACGACTTGTAAAACATCCCTACGCTGTCCAAGCGATGGATTTTGAAGCAGGCAGATTAACCATGTTAGGCATCCATATTAATGGAGAATGTGAAAACATAAAAGGGAAGCATCTTGGTGATATATGCCTTGAGAACAGTCATTTTCGTTTTGGCACCATAGCAGTTTTAAGAGGTCAGGAAACCATTGTTCCATGGTCTGATTTTCAATTTCAGGATGGTGATATCGCATATTTTATTATCAAAACTGAGGATATCCAAAATTTACTGAGGTTGCTTTGTAAAAAAGCCACAAAAACTCATCGTGTTATGATTATTGGTGGATCAAAGATTGGTCGTTCTCTTGCTCAAGAATTACCAAGTGAAACTGTAAATGTACGCTTGGTGGAATATAATAGGCCTAAAGCTGGACGGATTTCTCACAATATTGATCATTCCATGATCCTTTTTGGAGATGGGACTGACCTAGAATTTTTAAAATCTGAAAATATTCAAGATGTAGACAGTTTCATTTCTGTAACAGAAAATGAAAAGACAAATTTAATTGCTGGTTTACTTGCAAAACACTTAGGGGTAAAACAAAGTATCATTCATGTATCAACAACAGAATATATCCCAACAATACAGGAAATAGGTGTAGGAGCTGTCATTAGCAAAAACCTGTCCACAGTAAATTCAATATTGAGAGAACTATATACAGATGTAACTGAGATTCCAGTTCTTACTTTTGATGAAATTGATGTTGATGTAATTGAATTCCAACCAGAGCCTAATAGTCCGGTTACTCAACGACCTTTAAAAGAACTTAATTTCCCACAGGATAGTATTGTTGGGATGATAAATCATCATGGAAAAATTAGAATTGCCCATGGTACATCTATTTTGACTGAAGATGATACAGCATTGGTATTTGCAAAACCTAAAGCGATTAACAAATTGAAAAAATTATTCGGCTCATGAGATTAAAGATCCTATTAAATACGCTAGGAGCACTTTTATCAATTTTAGGTATCACTATGGTGATACCTATTTTTATTTCTTTTGGTTATGGTGAATCTGATTTAAATGGTTTCATTATTTCATCCATTTCCTGCCTAGTATTAGGACTTCCATTATGGATATTAACGCGCTATAATCAGACAATTACGAATCGTGATGGGTTTGCTATTGTAACTTTTTCATGGATAGTGGCCGCCATTGCAGGATCAATACCTTTTTATTTTTCTGGTACTATTCCCAATATTACAGATGCGTTTTTTGAATCTATGTCCGGTGTGACAACAACTGGTGCCACAATAATTGGTAACCCTGAGACATTACCTCATTTGCCAAATGGCATTGAGAGTTTACCTCATGGAATATTATTTTGGCGTTCATTTCTTCAATGGATTGGTGGAATGGGAATTGTTGTTTTCTATATTGCTATTCTTCCTTTATTAGGTATTGGAGGAGTACAATTATTTAAAGCGGAAGTTCCTGGTCCAGTTGCTGATAAAATCAAACCGCGTGTTCGTGAAACTGCCAAATTTCTTTGGATTATTTATGTTGGAATTACATTAGCAGAAGTAATAGCTCTTAGGATAGCAGGAATGAGTATTTTTGATTCAGTTTGCCATGCTTTTACAACAATGCCAACCGGAGGTTTTTCAACAAAAAATGCTAGTATTGCATATTATGATAATTCTACGATTCATTATATAATCATATTTTTCATGTTTTTAGCAGGAATAAATTTTTCCTTACATTTTCGTGTTCTTAATGGTGATATAAAAGCATTATTAAAGGATGCGGAATTTATAGTTTATGTCATGATTATAGCTTGTGTTACTTTTATTGTTTTTCTATCATTGCAAAGTCAAATAAATGTTATAAAGAATTCAAATTTTAGAGAATCCTTATTTGGTGTGATTGCTATTCTAACTGGTACTGGTTATGTGCTAGGGGATTATGAGCTTTGGCCCGTATTTGTTCAAATTTTATTGCTTACATTGATGTTTATTGGTGGAATGGGAGGATCAACTACCGGTGGTATGAAAGTTATACGTGTAATGTTATTGGTTAAATATGCAGCTCTTGAAACTAGAAGGATGCTGCATTCAAGAGCTCTAATCCCCATTAGAATTGGAAAACAGCTCATAAAAGAAGATGTAGTACGTAATACATTAGGATTTTTCCTTTTTTTCATGTCAGCTTTTATTATATCAACAATTTTACTTTCCACTATGGGATTAGATTTAGAATCATCAATTGGTGCAGCAGCCAGTGCAATGGGAAATATAGGACCTGCACTTGGTGAATTTGGACCAACAGATAATTATTCCACACTCTCGGATCCAGGAAAATGGGTTTTAACATTTTGCATGTTATTAGGCAGGTTAGAAATTTTTACAGTTATGGTATTATTTAGTCGAACATTTTGGAAATAAAGAAATTTTATGTTTATAATAAAGGAAGTGAAAGATCAAATAGGATTATTAACTATTGATAGGCAGGATGCACTTAATGCGATGAATCCCGATGTCTTACTTGAATTAGATCAGTCTATCAAAAGTATGATTGCGGATAAGCAAGTAGGTGTCATTATCCTAACAGGAGCGGGAGGTAAAGCCTTTATTGCCGGTGCAGATATTAAAGTTATGCAGCGATTGGATAATAAAGGTGCGTTAGATTTTGGGAAATTAGGGCAAGAAGTCACTATGACCATTGAAGATTCACCAAAGCCCGTTATTGCTGCTGTGAACGGATTTGCTTTAGGAGGTGGGTCAGAAATTGCCTTGGCTTGCCATATTCGATTTGCAAGTGAGAATGCAATGTTTGCTCAACCGGAGGTTAAACTGGGTTTAATACCCGGTTGGGGTGGAACACAGCGCCTTCCAAGAATCGTTGGTAAAGGGAATGCTACTGAACTTATAATTGGTGGTCATATGATCAACGCAAAAGAAGCCTTTCGAATTGGTCTTGCAAATAAGGTTTTTCCATCTAACCAATTAATGGCTGAAGCAATAAAATTTGCCAAAATTATATTAGTAAATGGTCCAAATGCTATTGCCGAATCTCTTCATTGTATTAATGAATCTGCAGGAAATTCACTTATTGAAGGATTAAATCTTGAAGTAAAAGCATTCAGTGATCTTTTCGNTACGGAAGAAACAGTAGAAGGCCTGAATGCGTACGTTGAAAAAAGATCACCAAATTTTCGCACCTAAATGCCAAGGTATGCNATTCTTGCCATCGAGGCTTTTGACTATATTTTAAATAAAACNGGGAATGCATTGATTCGATATTNNCCTGATGATGTAATAGGTGTNATAGACCCTNAACAGGCAGGGAAAANAGCAGAACAGGTACTTGGTTGGGGAGGAGATATCCCGTGTGTCTCTACATTCAATGAATTATTAGAATATTCACCAACTACTTTGGTGATTGGGAGTGCCCCTCAAGGCGGAAAAATAAATAAAGCCCATATTAAGGAAATTAAAGATGCAATCTTGGGAAGTTGTGATATTGTGAGTGGCATGCATGTATTGCTCAATAATGATCCTGAAATATCTGAATTAGCTTTAAAAAACAAAGTAAAGATTACTGATCTAAGGTACCCACAAAATCCTCCAAATTTTCCAATGGGTTCATGGAAAAAACGAAAATTTCCAGTGTTATTAGTCGTTGGTTCCGATTGCGATACTGGAAAAATGACAACAGCATGGGAGTTGTCGGAAGCATTAATAAAAAGGAATAGAAAAATAAAATTTGTAGCAACTGGACAAACTGGAATATTATTATCTGGAAATGGCGTGCCAATTGATGCGGTTATCTCTGATTTTATGGCAGGGGAAATTGAACGATGTTTGGATCAATTACCAGATGAAACGGAATTAGCTATTGTAGAGGGTCAAGGTTCATTAAATAATCATCTTTATTCTGGAGTGACTTTAGGATTACTGCATGGCACTATGCCAGATTACCTTGTTTTTACTCATGAACCGGGGAGAAAATTGGATGTTGCAGATCATCCTATTCCTGATTTGGACTATCTTATGAAAATGCATATTGATTTAATGAAGCCGTTTAAATCAGCTATTTTTATTGGTATGAATTTTTTAACACTTAAACTGCATGATGATTTGGCAATGGAAACTTGTAATTTGGCGCAAAATAGATATGGCATTCCCGTAACAGACTTGATTCGCTTTGGCGGAAAAGATTTGATTGATAATATTGAAAACACTTTGGATGAATGGAAATAAAATTCGCTAAATATAGAATTCATCTTAATCATACATTTGGTATTGCAAGAAATGCCAATGACTGGTACGATATTATCTTTATTTATATTGTGGAAGGACAAATTATTGGAAGAGGAGAAGCTGCCCCTTCTTTAAGATATAATGAAACCACCGATAGAATTATATCATTATTAAACCAAAAAGTAAAACTACCTGAAGATTGTTCTGATAGAGAAAAAATCTGGAATCACATATTACCACAACTAAATGGGATTAAAGCATTAGAGGCCGCTTTCTCAATGGCGCTATGGGATTGGTGGGGGCAAAAATGTAATCAACCAGTTTATGAATTATTAGGAATGGAGAAATCATCTCTTCTATTAACCAGTTTTACTATTGCAATTGGAGATTTGAAAGAGATTGAACAAAAAGTAAATGAAGCATCACCATATCATATTTTGAAAGTCAAATTAGGTACACCGAAAATGGATAAGGAGATTATGAAGGAAATTCGGTATCATACGGATAAATTGGTTCGAGTCGATGCTAATGAAGGCTGGCATCCTGATTTCGCCCTAGAGATGTGTAAATGGCTTGCAGATCGTAATGTAGAATTTGTAGAGCAACCATTCCCTGCAGATCAATTGCGAAAAACAGCTGAATTAAAGGAAAAATCACCAATGCCGCTTTATGCCGATGAAAACAGTATAAACTCATTGGATATACCAAATATTGCCCATGCATTCCATGGAATTAATATTAAGCTTATGAAATGCGGATCTTTAGATGAAGGAAAACGTATGATTAATAGGGCTCGATTTCATGATTTGAAAATTATGTTAGGTTGTATGGTGGAATCTTCAGTTGGGATCACGGCAGCTGCCCAACTTGGTAGTGGTGTAGATGTTGTAGATTTAGATGGAAATTTGCTTATAAATAACGATCCTTATGATGGAGTTTTAGTGGAAAATGGGAGATTGAAAGTTGGAATTAGAGATGGATTAGGATTAGAGTTAATAAAAGATATCGAAAAGGGTTTGGAGTTATTATGAAAATATTAGGAATAGAGCATTTAGGCATTGCGGTAGAGGACCTAGCAAATAATGCGCCATTTTGGAAACATATTTTGCAATTAAAACATCTATCGACTGAAGTGGTAAATGATCAAAGTGTGACTACAGATATTTATGAAACCGGACAAGGAAAAATTGAATTATTAGAGGCAACAAATAATGAATCTCCCATTGCCAAATTCATCGAAAAACGAGCTCCAGGTATTCATCATGTATGTTTTGAAGTAGATAATATAATTACTGCAATAAAAGAACTTAAAGAAAAGAATATACATGTTTTATCCGATAATCCATCAATAGGAGCAGAAGGATATAAGGTTATTTTTATTCACCCAAAATCTACAGGAGGTGTTTTGGTGGAGTTGGCTGAAAAAGCCAAGCCCAGTTTGTAAAGTTCGTACTAAATAATTAGGAATTGTTTATTGGCCTCTAAACTTAAATAATCCTTTATTCTTTTTAGCTTTTGATTTGTCTTGTTTTTTACTTTTCTTTATAGCTTTTTCTTCCATTGGATTTTGAGTTACCATATTTACTATGAGATCTTTAATAATTCTTCCATTTTCGTAAGATGTTTTACGAAGTTCTATCCCATTTTTATCATAAAAAATCCATAGTCCATTTCTTTTTCCATTCTTCAATAGACCTCTTTCACGAACGTTACCATTGGGGTGATATCGAATTGTGAGTTCATGACCTGGTGGAGTCATACGTGCCACAATATCTCTTCGCTGTGTAATTTTAGAAGTATCGACTTGCAGGTATGTTTGCCTATATAAATCCCGTACAGTGTCCTTTACTATTGCTGTATCAAAAGATAAGATTTTCAATGTGTCAAAAACTACTGACCTATATTGTAACTCTGGGCCAATAAACTCACCGCCTGTTTTTGGTCGATCCAATATTCTTTTGACCACATCAGTGGAATAAATTTTTTGTAGTTTTTTATACTCATCACTAGCCTTTGACCAGTCGCCATTAGCTTCGTAAACAGCTTTATTTATCCATTCTTGAGCAGTACGATCACCTGTGTCACGAGCTCGGACAGCATCTTCCAATGTATTCCACCTTGGATATTTTGACCGTTGTTTTTCTGTAATATCGGGAGGTAGTCCGGTAGAATGAGTATGTATAGTTATAGTATCATTATTATATATGTATAAAGTATCATACACTACGGTAGAATCAAATGCAAAGAGCCATAGTGAGTCACGAAAAATTGTAGTATCATACGCAAAGACCCAACTTGTATCATAAATAAATGTAGAATCATAAGCATAAGCCCAAACAGTATCATGTACTACAGTCGTATCATAATTATAAATAAATGTAGTATCAAAGACTACAGTTGTATCATAATTAGTTTGGACTATTGTTGTAGTGTCATAGCTATTAATATATATGCTATCAATTACAACTACTGTATCATAAACAGTGGTCGTAGCATTTGTATATACAAATGAAGTATCATAGACTGTTACAGAATCATAAATTGTCGTATAGACAAATACTGTATCTGTAGGGCGATTCATTGTGAGAATATACAGTTCATCAAGCCTTGATTTCATTGCATCTAACTCTTCATTATATTTTAATTCGATTCTCTCAAGTCTTGCCTTCTCTTGTACTTGCTCTAATGCACCCTCGAATTTTTTGTTGTCTCGATTAAAAAGAGGTTTTGGTGCTTCTATAATCGATCCAGTTTGAGTACGATAAACTTTGCGTTTTTTATTTTTAGACTCCGTTTGTGCAACGAGTGTAACAAAAAGTGCTACTATAATGACTATCAGTGATTTTCGCATAATATTTGATAAAATCATGTTTTCCCTTAATTAAGCTTTTGGATTACCTAGCAAGAATGATTTTCAAGCCTCTGAGAATAATCATCTCAGCTTATATAAATCAATCAATATTTTGATCTATATTTTTAAAGTCCTATCTTAAAATTTACACAAAAAATAATAGAAATCGGGAACAGATTATCTTTATCAATCAAGTTTTGGTAAAGTATACTGTAAATTTAATTTTAACTTTTCAACTCTTTATTATAACAACTATGGTATCGAAGAATAATATGAATGAAGTTATCCGGGGAAAACTTAAACACCTTCCTAAGGATCCTGGTGTTTATGAATTCTATAATAAAGATCAAAAAATCATTTATATTGGCAAAGCAAAAAATCTACGAAATCGAATTCGGTCTTATTTTCATAGTAAAAAACATCAACGTGCGAAAACAATATCATTGGTTAGAAACATAAATGATATTCAATGGATTGTCGTTCGAAATGAAGTAGAAGCACTCATGACAGAAGCGAACATGATAAAAACTCATCGTCCAAGGTATAATATTGATTTAAAAGATGATAAAACCTATCCATTTATTAGGATTACAAAAGAACCTTATCCACAAGTTTTAATTACGAGAAAAATTATTAGAGATGGTTCAAAATATTATGGACCCTTTACCGATGTTACAAGATTAAGAATAACTCTCAAAGCATTATATAAGGTTTTTCCAATCCGAAGTTGTAGTTTTTATTTAGATGATAAGGTTGTGAATGAAAAGCGAGTTAAGTTATGTTTGGACTATCACATAAAAAAATGTGAAGGTCCTTGTGAAGGATTAGTTTCCCTTGACCATTATAATAATATGGTAGATCGAATCGAATCTTTTATGAGAGGGAAAACAAAAGAAACTGAATTATATATTACTCAGCTAATGAAAGATGCTTCAAGTAAACAGCAATATGAAGAAGCAGCTATTTATAGAGATCAATTAGATGCAATTCGTTCATTTCGAGAAAAACAAAGTCAGGTAGCTACTGATTTTGAAGAACGTGATGTCATTGCATTGGCACGGGAAGATAATATAGGTGTTGCTGTAATAATTCGAATCCGTAATGGACGAATTTTCAGTCGAGAAAAATTATCTCTGCAAGGACTTAGCGACAAGGACGGGAAAACAATTCAGACTGTTATTACTCGGTTTTATTTAGATAGTGATTTTATTCCCAAGGAAATTTCTTTACAAACAAAACCCGATAATACATCCGAACTAAAATCCTGGTTAAAAGAGAAACGTAATGGAGTGGTCTATTTTCTCTACCCACAAAAGGGAGAAAAAGCAAAAGAATTGAGGATCACAATGCAAAATGCAAAATTGCTATTGGGTGAATGGATCATTAATAGACAGAAACGAAAAGAACAAATCCCAAAAATTCTGGGACAACTACAGCGAGACTTACTTTTGGATGTACCACCAAAACGGATAGAAGCTTTTGATATTTCCCATTTAGGTGGAACTAATACCGTTGCATCTATGGTATGTTTTATTGATGCAAAATCAAGGAAAACAGAATATAGGAAATACAATATAAAAAATGTTTCAGGTATTGATGATTACACAGCTATGAGAGAAGTTGTATTTCGTCGCTATAAACGCCTAAAAGAAGAGGAGAAGCAATTTCCAGATTTGATCCTAATTGATGGTGGAAAAGGGCAGGTAAGCATGGCCCTATCAGCTTTGAGAGAATTAGGATTAGATTACATACCAGTAATAGGATTGGCGAAAAAATTAGAAGAAGTATTCGTTCCAGGTAACCCAGAAGCTCAATCCATTCATAAGCAAAGTCCAGGTCTCATATTATTGCAAAGAATTCGGGATGAAGCTCATCGGTTTGCCATTACTTTTCATAGAAACAAAAGAAATAGAGATTTGGTGATGTCTATTTTTGCTGATATTCCAGGTATGGGTAAAAAACGACTAAGCAAACTTCTACAACAATTTGATGGGGCAAGGGCTATTGCAAAACTTACTCCCAAGGTTATTAATCGCAAAACCGGAATTCCAATTAAGATTGGACAAGAAGTTGTAAAAGTTGCCAAAATGTTAAAGAAGTAATTTTAACTCCTTTTTCCATTTTTGATTCATTGTAAAGTGAAAAATCCTTCACAGCAAAACATTAGCATTGGGTGAATAGCTTTCTTTAGGATAAAAATAAGTCTGACTAAAAGGCTTCAATTAATGGATTGAAGTTTTAGTTGCCCTATTACAGTCTAAAGAAATCAAAAATGGCTTAATTTTCTTTCAAGAGACTAATAATAGTTAATATTTTATAACCGTAAGAGTCTGACATTGACCATCCTTAATAAAAGTCCGTAATTTAGACATTATGGCAGAGTTTAAAATCTCATCCGAATTCAATCCACAGGGAGATCAGCCTCAAGCAATTGAAGAATTAGTTAAGGGTGTCAACCGTGGTGATTTGTATCAAACTTTGTTGGGTGTTACAGGATCAGGAAAAACATTCACTATGGCTAATGTGATTCAAGCGGTTCAAAAACCAACATTAATTATGAGTCATAATAAAACATTAGCAGCACAGCTTTATGGAGAATTCAAACAATTATTTCCTGATAATGCAGTAGAATATTTTATTTCATACTATGATTATTATCAGCCTGAAGCTTACCTGCCTGTCACTGATACTTTTATTGAAAAAGATATGTCAGTTAATGAAGAAATTGATAAACTTCGATTGAAAGCCACCAGTTCTCTCATGGCAAGAGAAGATGTTATTGTGGTTAGTTCTGTATCCTGCATATACGGCATTGGTTCGCCTGAAGACTATAACAAAGGTTCTGTTACGATATCAGTTGGAGATTTATTAGACCGCCGTTCCTTTTTATCCGGTTTAATTAATATTCATTATTCACGTAATGATAAAGTTTTAGAACGAGGAAACATCCGTGTTCGCGGGGACGTATTAGAAATATTTCCTGCATATGAGGATAAATGTATTCGTATTGAATTATTTGGAAATGATGTTGATTCTATTACAAAATTTGATCCGATAACTGGTGAAATAAAGGAGACTCTACATACAGCAGTGATTTTCCCGGCTAAACATTTTGTAACAGACAAAGAAACAATCCTTCGCGTCATTGGCGAAATTCGAAACGAATTGACTCACCGATTGGATTTCCTTAGATCCAATAATAAGCTATTAGAAGCACAGCGTTTAGAACAAAGGACTAATTTTGATATTGAAATGATGATTGAATTAGGTTATTGTTCAGGCATCGAAAATTATTCAAGAATTTTTGCCAATAGAAAACCTGGTGAAACACCATATACTTTACAGGATTTTTTTCCGGAAAATTCTCTTACGATTTTAGATGAATCTCATGTGACCTTACCCCAAATCCAAGGCATGTACAATGGCGATCGGGCAAGAAAAGAAACCTTAGTTGAACATGGGTTTCGTTTGCCTAGCGCCTTAGATAATCGGCCTTTAACCTATAATGAATTTTTCAAAGCACAGAAACAAATTATTTTTACATCTGCCACTCCTTCGGAACGTGAATTGAAGCTATGTAAAGGCATTATTATTGAACAGATTATCCGTCCAACTGGACTACTAGACCCGGATGTAGATATACGTGAAACCAGAGGTCAAATTGATGACTTAATCGGTGAAATTAGATTAAGGGTAAAAAGGAAAGAGCGAACCTTGGTTACAACTCTAACAAAACGAATGGCAGAAGATTTGACTGAATATTTAACCGGATTAAATATTCAGGTTCGATATCTCCACTCAGATATTGATACTTTAGAGAGAGTACAGATTTTGCGAGAACTTCGAATAGGAGAATTTGATGTTTTGGTTGGCATCAATTTACTCAGGGAAGGTCTGGATTTACCGGAAGTAAGTTTGGTAGCTGTTTTAGATGCGGACAAAGAAGGATTTTTGAGATCAAAAAGTTCTTTACTTCAGGTGGCAGGCCGTGCTGCTAGGAATGAACAAGGCCTTGTAATTTTGTATGGAGATAAATTGACTGATGCGATGAAAAATCTAGTCGATACCACTGATAAAAGAAGGAAAATACAATCTAAATTCAATAAAAAGTATGGTATCAAACCAAAAACCATTCATAAGTCTGTTGATGAGATAATAACATCAACAGTTGTTGCAGACTCAATGACTGAAGAAGATGATGCTTACATTCCAGGATATGACACAGATCATTTGCCTGAGACTGAAAAGCAAATGATACTGGTAGAATTAAGAAAAGCCATGTTAGAAACGGCCGAAAAATTAGAATTTGAGAAAGCAGCAAAGATTAGGGATGAAATTAAAAAATTTGAAAAAGAATTAGGAGTGACTGTAGAATGAAATATTTAGTAACCGGTGGCGCTGGTTATATTGGCTCTCATATTGTTTATGAATGTATTGACCAAGGACATGAAATCATCATCTTTGATGATATGTCACATGGGTTAGAAGAGAACATTGACTCAAGAGCAAAATTTGTCAAGGGCAGCACTCATTCTGATTACGATCTAAATAATGTAATGGCTGATGGTTTTGACGGTGTTATACATTTAGCTGCATGGAAAGCAGCGGGGGAGTCTATGACACATCCAGAGAAATATGCAAAAAATAATGTTTCTGGTTCTTTGAATTTATTGAATGCTTGTGTACGTCACGAGATAAAATATTTTGTCTTTTCATCATCATCTTCTGTATATGGGAACCCTATCTACATTCCTATTGATGAAGATCATCCTGTAAATCCTGTCAGTTATTACGGAGAATCAAAATATCTAGTAGAGCGTAATTTAAAGTGGTATAGTAAATTGAAAGGAATCAGGTATGCATCTTTGCGATATTTCAATGCAGCAGGGTATGATATTAAGGGTAGAATTAAGGGGCAGGAGAGGGATTCATTAAATTTGATTCCAATTACAATGGAAGTTGCAGCAGGAATCCGTGATAAAATAGAAGTATTTGGAAATGATTACGATACAGATGACGGAACCGGTGTTAGAGATTATATTCATGTTAATGATTTAGCAACTGCACATGTAAAAGCCATTAATTACATTTATGAACAAAATAAAGATTTAACTCTGAATCTTGCTACTGGTAATGGGTATTCCGTTTTAGAGATTATACAAAAAGCCATTGAAATAACGGGAAGAAATATTTCTTATGAAATTGTTGGGCGGAGAGATGGAGACCCAGCTAAAGTAGTCGCTATTTCAAAAAATGCAGAAGAAATCTTAGATTGGAGAGCAGAATATTCAGAACTGGATACTTTAATTCACTCCGCTTGGAAAGTTTATCAATAAAAAATAATTTATATAAAAGGATATGTAATGATTGACATCGATCGATTACAAAAAAAATCTGGAATTATTGGAACTTCTGATGGTATACGGCAAGTTCTAGAAATGATTACACAAGTAGCACCAGTTGATATTTCAGTGCTTATCACAGGTGAGTCAGGTGTGGGGAAAGAAGTAGTTACCAAAGCACTTCATCAAGCAAGTAATCGATCAAACAATCCATTAGTTGTTGTGAATTGCGGTGCCATACCGGAAGGTATTATAGAATCAGAATTATTTGGGCATAAGAAGGGATCTTTTACTGGTGCCGGGCAAGATAGAAAAGGATATTTTGAAGAAGCAAATAAAGGCACAATTTTCTTAGATGAAATTGGTGAGGCCCCTTTAGAAACTCAGGTAAAATTACTTCGTGTTTTAGAAAGCGGCGAATTTATGCGGGTGGGAGAAGCAAAAACACGATATACAGATGTCCGTGTAATTGCTGCTACAAATAAAGATTTGAGTGAATTAGTAATAAGGAGTGATTTTAGGCAAGATCTTTATTATCGATTAAAAACAGTAACAATAAATGTTCCCGCGCTTAGAAACCGTGTTGAAGATATTGGCCCCTTAGTAGAGAGATTTGCGTTAGAATTTACTAGGTCAAACGATATTTTTTACCGTGGATTTATGCCAGAGGCAGTTCGCGTATTAAAACAATATGATTGGCCTGGTAATGTGAGGGAGTTGAAGCATTTTGTAGAAAAAATCCTCGTAATGCAGAAAGGTGAACGAATCACGGTAGAAATGGTTCAGAATGAACTAATTGATGTTTTACCATTAAAGACAGTTCATAATCCGGCATTACCTGTTTTAGTTAACCAATCTTCAGATAAAGCAGAAATTGATTTGATTCTCCGACAATTATTTATGCTGAAGCAGGATACGGAAATGATCCAAAAATTTCTTGTTAGTGGACAGGTTCCCAAGAGCGGGACTCCTCTTAATGTAATGGATAACTCTAATCTCGGAATGCCGATTCCAGAAAAATCCATGGAGATTACTGAAGATGGTCATAAACTTATTCGGGATGACGCCATAGGAGATATGGCAATTAAAGATTTGGAAGAGGAAGCAGTAAAAAGAACATTACAATTTTTTAATAACAATCGACGTAAAACTGCTAGATCATTAGGTATGAGCGAGAGGACACTATACAGGAAAATCGAAGAGTTTGGTTTAGAACCAAAAATTAAACGGAGAAAGTAGAATGAAAAAAACCAAAACTATTTTACTTTGCATTTTATTTTTATTTCACACATCCTGCGGGTTTTATTCGATGGCTGGCTCAATTCCTCCCCATATCAAATCTATTGCAGTCCCGCTGATGGATAATGAAACAGCTGAATTTGGATTAGCTGAAAATATAACAGATAGTATTTTAGCACAGTTCAACGAAGCAGGGATATTAAACGTAACAGACGAATCGTCAGCTAATTCTATTTTACGTGGAACAATTAAAAAAGTGAATGAAGGACCATACACATATAGCAAAAAAGAGTCTGTATCAGAATTCCGTTATAAAATTGATGTGAAAGTTTCTTGGTATGATATTTCTCAAGATAAAAATATATTGGAAGGTACTTATTCAGGATTTGGTGCATATGGTCTGAGCGGAGATATTGGATCAGATGGGATTGATAACGATAATGATGGTAAAATCGATGATGATGATGATGATGAATTTGGTGAACCGCGTGCTTTTGCAACGAAGGTTGCTGTGCGTAAAATTGCGGAAGATATTTTAAATGATATAATGACAACATGGTAATATATGAAAACAGTTACAATAAATAAGCTTGGTAAATATTTAGATCAGGAAGTCCAACTTAAAGGTTGGGTTTATAATACGAGAAGTGTGGGTAAAATTTGGTTTCTAATTTTTCGAGATGGTACAGGTCTACTTCAAGGCGTAGTTGTTAAGGGTGAAGCAACTAATGAAGCATTTGACCTTGAGCAATTATTAAATCAGGAAGATTCCGTGATTGTAACAGGAATCGTCCGAAAAGAATCAAGATCCATTGGAGGGTATGAGTTAGCAATAAAAACGATTTCTGTAGTTAATTTTGTGTCACAAGAATATCCTATTACTCCTAAAGAGCATGGCGCAGATTTTCTTATGTCTAATCGTCATTTATGGCTACGATCCAAACGTCAAAATGCTATAATGCGTGTTCGTCATCAGGTGGTAAAAGCCATTCGTGATTTTTTTGATAATAATGGATTTACTTTAATTGACTCACCGATTTTTACGGGCAATGCAGTTGAAGGAACTACGAACTTGTTTGAAGTGGATTATTTTGGGCGATCAGCATATCTTACTCAAAGTGGCCAACTATACCAGGAAGCCGGTGCTTTCGCTCTTGGTAAAACTTATAGTTTCGGACCAACATTTAGAGCAGAGAAATCAAAAACTCGTAGACATTTAACTGAATTTTGGATGGTTGAGCCAGAAATGGCATACGTTGATTTAGATGAAAATATGACCTGGGCTGAGAATCTTGTTGGAGCAATAATTACTAGAGTTTTAGAACAATGTCAAAATGAATTCAAATTGTTTGAAAGAGATATTGCAAGGTTAGAAACCGTTGTACCTCCTTTTCCAAGAATTACATATGATAAAGCGTCAATATTATTGAAAGAAAATGGTAGAGATTTCAAGTATGGCTCAGACTTTGGAGCTCCAGATGAAACATTACTTTCGGAACAGTTTGATAAACCTATTATGATTCACCGTTGGCCTGCAGGAATAAAAGCTTTTTATATGAAGCGAGATGAAGATAATCAAGATTTAGCTTTAGGAGTGGATATGATTGCTCCTGAAGGTTACGGAGAAATTATTGGTGGTGGTCAAAGAGAGGATGACCTTGATGTTTTGGTTAATACTATTCGACATCATGATTTACCCCTGGAGCCATTTAAGTGGTATTTAGATCTTCGTAAATATGGCTCTGTTCCTCATTCGGGTTTTGGACTTGGTTTAGAACGAACTGTGGCATGGATTTGTGGTACAAAACATATCCGTGAAACTATTCCCTTTCCCAGAACAATGTCACGGTTAGAGCCATAATGGGATTTAAGGCAAGAATTTCGGTCTTTGGAGGTCGCGAAATTTCAAAAGATATTTATATAAACACACTTGAGATCGGGAGAAAATTAGCTGAAGAAAATTTTCTTGTTTTCTGCGGTGGTGGAGATGGAGTGATGGAAGCTATCTCAAAGGGAGTTCAAGAAAAGGATGGAACGGTAATTGGAATTCTAAAAGGACGAGAATTAGATGAAGGGAATGATTACTTAACCTTTCCGATTGCTACAGGGATTGATATTGCGCGAAATGCTATTCTTGCTTATAACTGTGATGTAGCGGTGGCAATTTCAGGCAAATACGGAACAATGAGTGAAATTGCGTATGGATTGCAACTTGGTAAACCAGTGATTGGTTACAAAACCTGGGATATTAATAACGTGATAATAGCTGAATCACCTACTGATGTTATTTCTAAAATAAATAAGGAGATACTTTATGTTTAGAATTCATGTTATGGTTTCTGGAAAAGTACAAAATGTTGGGTTTCGTAAATATACTCAAGATAAGGCAATGGAATTGGGGATTACTGGCTGGGTAAAAAATTTATTTGACAACGCAGTAGAAATTATTGCTGAAGGAGATATGGATAGTTTAACAGAATTAACTGGCTGGCTGCAATATGGTTCGCCTTTAGCTGAAGTAAAAAAGTTAAGTATTGAGTGGTATCCAAGTGAAAATAACTTTGAATCTTTTGAGATTACGTGATGAAAATTACTCTTTGCCAAGTGAATCCCATTGTTGGTAATCTTAAAAACAATACAGATCTTATCCTAAAGTATTACAGTAAATGCTTAGAGTCTAATGCAAATATTATAGTATTTCCTGAGATGGTTATTACTGGCTATCCCCCTCAAGATCTTTTGTGGGAACCTGGTTTTATTGATCAAAACTTATCTTATGTAAGTCATATAGCAGCAAATACGTCAAAACCGCTTATTTTGGGATACGTTAGAAAAAAAGATGACAAACTATACAATTCTGCTGCAGTTTGTTTTGAAGGGAAAATACAAAGTGTAATTGATAAAATACTTTTGCCATCCTATGATGTATTTGATGAAGATAGATATTTTTCCAGTGGAGAATCTCCAAAGATAATATCCATTCCCTGCAATGGAAAAAATGTCAAAATTGGTATACAGATTTGTGAAGATTTGTGGGACCATGAATACGATTGTAAAGTAAGTCAAATACAAAAGAATATGGGTGCTGAAGTGTTGATAAATATTTCTGCATCGCCATATCATGATGGACGTTTAATTAGAAGAAAGGATTTAATTCAGGAAAAAGTAAAAGAAACAGGACTACCAATTTTGTATTGTAATATGGTCGGTTCTCAAGATGAATTGATTTTTGATGGTGAATCACTAGCATTCGATGCTAATGGCAATTGTTTAGGACAAGGTAAACCCTTCAAGGAAGATATTATATCTATAGATTTAAATTCTAATAAAAGGGTTGAGATACAATCTGCACATCGAGAAGAGAAGATGTATCGTGCTTTATGCCTTGGCGTCTCAGATTACTTTTTCAAAACTGGACATAAAGAAGCTGTCTTAGGGCTTTCAGGGGGTATTGACAGTGCTTTGGTGGCATCAATTGCCGCAGATGCACTAGGCCCAGAAAATGTTCATGGTATTTCTCTACCTTCCAAATATTCTAGCGACCACAGTTTATCCGATGCAAAAGGATTGGCACAATCATTGGGTATTGATTACCGTATAATTCCCATTCAGGAAGCAGTGGAAGGAATCGAGACCGTTCTACATCCTCATTTTTTAAGACAAAAATCTAATGTTACTGAAGAAAATATTCAGGCACGTGTTCGTGGAAATTTGCTTATGGCACTATCAAATAAATTTGGCTGGATGGTTTTATCCACAGGGAATAAAACTGAATTGGCATTAGGATACTGCACTTTGTATGGAGATATGAGTGGTGGGCTTGCAGTAATTTCTGATTTAAGTAAAACCGATGTATATGCTATTGCTAATTGGGTAAATACTCAGAAACCTGAAAGAATTCCTGAAGGTTCTATCCTTAAACCACCTTCAGCAGAATTAGCTCCAAACCAGGTAGACCCATTTGATTACGATATAGTGAGTCCATTAGTGGATGCAATTGTTGAAGAAAGAAAATCACCATTGGAATTGGTTCAAAATGGAGCAGAATCTGAATTAGTAAATTCATTATATCAAAAAATTCGTTTCAATGAATATAAAAGAAGGCAATCTGCGCCAGGACTTCGGGTTTCTTCCAAAGCATTTGGTTTGGGAAGGCGTGTTCCGATTGTAAACCATTATAAGGGTCGGTTTTAATGAAATATCAAATTTTAATTATATTTATTTTGACCAGTATTTTTGCACAGGAATCCACTCCGGCAGAGTTTTGGAGCAGTTATTCACAGGAAGAAAAAATCGCATTTATAAATGGAACATATGGTGCCATTGCCAAATTAAAAGCTCACCATCAAGCTGAATTAAGGAAGCAATTTCTTCATGAAGAAAATTTTGTAGAACCATATTATATTGAGAGGTTTTATGATATTGCAGATGAATATCGATCAAAAGAAGTTGGCTATAATTTGAAAATTATAGCTTTACACATGGACGCATTTTATACAAACTCTGATAATTTAAATATACCTGTATTAGAAGCATTGCGAGTAGTATCCTTAATGCAGGATGGTGAACAAAGAACAGCAAACGTAAGATTACTTAGGGCTCAGCAAAAGTATCAATAATACTTTTATATCTATTTTTAATTTTGTGTCAAAAAGTAATTCTAAAGTTACAATATCTATTTACCAACTGACCAAAGATAAAATAATAGAAAAAAAATATTGAATCTTGGCCGATCTGGTCTTGCGAAATATCTGAATTTCCATGGACTTATGGACAAAAGGAAACATGCTTAATCCTAGAAGGAGCAATTATAGTCACTACAGAAACTGAAAGAGTTACCATTCACTCTGGTGACTATGTGATTTTCCCTAGAGGATTATCCTGCCATTGGAATGTTTTAAAGCCAGTGCGGAAATATCATTCATTTGGATAATCAGATTTTGTATCTATAAACACCACATTTAACTCCGTAATTTCTTCGGATGAAAACAGTATATATCCGCAATTTTTGTATTATTGCTCATATTGATCATGGCAAATCAACTCTGGCTGATCGCCTTTTAGAAGAAACAGATACATTATCCCAAAAAAAAATGAAAGCCCAGGTTTTGGATAGCATGGATTTGGAAAGAGAGCGTGGAATTACAATAAAAAGTCATCCGATTAGAATGGAGTATAAACATAAAGATGGTGTTACTTATGTTTTAAATTTAATTGATACTCCAGGACACGTTGATTTTTCTTATGAAGTGTCTAGATCTTTAGCAGCTTGTGAAGGGGCATTGTTATTAGTAGATGCAGCTCAAGGTGTTGAGGCACAGACTGTTTCAAATACATATCTAGCAATTGAAAATAATCTTGCCCTAATTCCGATAATAAACAAGGTGGATCTTCAATCAGCTATGGTAGAAGATGTAAAAATTCAAATCATGGAATTAATTGGTTGTGATGAAAGTGAGATTATTGAAGCAAGTGCTAAGAGTGGTAAAGGTATCCAAAATATTTTAAAAGCTATAATCGATAGGATTGATCCGCCAAAGGATAATGCAAATGACCAAAGTCGAGCATTGATATTTGATTCTATGTACGATAATTACAAGGGTGCCATTCCTTATATCCGTGTATTTGACGGTATTTTAAAACCTGGAATGACTGCTCAATTTTTTGCTCACGGAATAGAATATGAGATTACTGAAACTGGACACTTTGTCTTAGATAAAATTAAATCAACAGAATTACGTTCTGGTGATGTGGGATATATAGTTGCTAGTATTCGGGATATGGGTCATATCGAACCAGGAGATACAATTACTACAAAAGAAAATACAGCCGATAAACAGCTTCCTGGATATAAAAAAGTTAAACCCATGGTTTTTTCAGGTCTTTATCCTGCAGATGCGGATGATTATGATCAACTAAGGCAAGCTTTGGAAAAACTTCAGTTAAATGATGCTTCCCTTGAATTCACTCCAGAAACCAGTGAAGCATTAGGTTTTGGATTTCGATGCGGATTTTTAGGATTATTACATATGGAAATTATCCAAGAACGATTGGAGCGGGAATTCGACTTGGATTTAGTGACAACAACTCCAAATGTTATATATGAAGTATTATTTCGGAATGAAGAGATAATTAAGGTAGATACACCTGCAAAAATGCCGCCTATTGGAGAAATTAATTCAATTTTTGAACCAATTGTTGCTGCTGAAATATTAACACCCAAAGAATACATTGGCAGCATAATGACACTCTGTCAAAAAAAGCGAGGATCTTATAAGAATACTCAATATTTATCACCTGAAAAAGCTGTACTTCATTATGATTTACCTCTAGGTGAAATTATTTTTGATTTTTATGATAAACTGAAATCATTATCAAGTGGATATGCATCTTTTGATTATGAATTCAAAGAATTTGAAAAATCACAACTTCAAAAACTTGATATTTTAATTCATGGTGAACCTGTAGATGCTTTATCTATTATATGCCATAGTGATGATGCATATCACCGTGGCGTGGCCCTTTGTTCAAAATTAAAAGAACTGATCCCAAGGCAAATGTTTGAAGTTGCAATTCAAGCTGCCATAAATAACCGGATCATTGCCAGAACGACTGTTAGAGCATTAAAGAAGAATGTTACTGCAAAATGCTATGGTGGCGATATCACTAGAAAAAGAAAATTGTGGGAAAAACAAAAAAAAGGTAAAAAGCGAATGAAAATGATTGGTAAAGTAGAAGTACCGCAAGAAGCACTTTTGGCAGTTTTACAAGTAGATTCCGATTAATTCAATGCATTCCTATTGGCGATCCACCCGTTCTCCGCTGTATAGTTTTTTGTTTACAATCCCATTGTTTCTTATCTACGAGATAGGAATCATTATTTCAACGTCTGATGAAATGATGGTTATGCGGAATGGAGCAGATGCTTTAATGAGGCAAATATTAGAAATATTTGGTGTCCATGGGCATCATTGGATTGGAGCAATATTTTTTTCAGGTTTTATAATTACGTTTATACTCCATAGAAAATATTGGGAAAATACAGCCATTCACGGCGATTATCTTTTATTGATGATAGGAGAAAGTATATTTTGGTCTATTTTAATCTATTATTTTATGGCAAATGTATACTTGCTACTTATGAATCCAACTGGTTTTAGATTGATTCAACAGGTCACCCTTGCAGTGGGAGCAGGTATTTATGAAGAATTCCTTTTCAGAGTATTATTGATAGCAGGGGTTTCTGCAATATTTGGTTTCATCTTTCAGTGGTCACATAAAATGAGAAAATGGATGGCAATGGTTTTTTCCGCAGGAATCTTTTCTTATTTTCATTTTATCGGTGAGTATGGTGATTATTTCTCTTTCAATATTTTTATGATCCGGTTTTTGGCGGGGATTATTTTAGGGACTATCTATTTTTTCAGGGGCTTTGGGATTACTGCCTGGTCCCATGCTATATATGATCTTATTGTTCTTACAAGAATAACAACTGAATAAGTAAATCTTTTTAAATTTAACAATGAGACTTCGTTTAATATATCTATTCTTTATTTTGGTTAAAATCACAAATGGGGAAATCACTAATGGAAGACTTTCTATAATACCAGAATATGACCAAAATCTTGTAACCATCTTATTTACTGCTCAGCGTGGAATTAAAGATCAAAAATCACCAATATATTTTTCAGTACCTGATGATGTGGATAGTGTTTCTAAAATCGAGACACTTCCTAATAATCAAATTAATTTTTATGTGATTCCAACAATAACTATTGATGGGAAAACTTGGGTGGAAATATCTCCTGATTTAGTTGAATTTGCATATATGATCAATTCATCACCTTTTTCAAAACCAGGACCAAGAGAGTTTGAGTATAATCTTTCTTTCTCCCAACAAGTAACCAATTTAAATTTAGAAATTCAGAAACCACTGGCAGCAGAAAAATTCAGATATATAGGATTTGATGGTCAGAAATCTAGTGATTCTAACGGGCAAACTACTTATTTTGTTGAACTAGACAATATACCGGCTGGATCAAATCGTCTTATTAAAATTTCTTATGAAAATCCACTAGGTATAACCACGAGAGACGCTTTACAAGAATTAATGTCCATTTCTGAGCAGAAAAAACTCCCACAAAACCCTGTAAAACGGATTAGACGCCATAAACTTTATATATGGGAACCACTTTTTGCCTTAGGAGTTATAAGTTTTATAATTGCCATCGTAATAATGAATAGTAGTGTAAAATCTTTAAACTGTTCAAATTGTGAACAAAAATTAAATTCCAATGACAAATATTGTCCGAAATGCGGAGAGAAAATCTAATGTTTCCAGTCTTATTTGAAATAGGTCCTATAAAAATATACTCATATGGCTTCATGTTGGTAGTAGCATTTTATACATGTTATTTTCTATTACACCATGATTTGAAGCGGTTGGGCCACGATGATAAATTAGCGTCAGATATGGTATTTTGGGCAGCTGTCGGTGGTATATTTGGATCTAAAATATATTATTTATTGGAAAACCTAGGCCAAGTAATCGAAGATCCTATTGGGATGATATTTAGTGGTTCTGGGTTAGTTTTCCTTGGTGGTTTAATGGGTGGCACATTGGCTGTAACTATACTGTTACGAAAAAATGGACTGCCTTGGTTGAAATTCGCGGATATTGTTGCACCACTTTTAATTTTAGGATATGGAATAGGTAGGATTGGTTGTTTTCTTGTGGGTGACGATTATGGAATTCCTAGTAATTTACCTTGGGCAATAGCATTTCCCAATGGGCTTCCACCATCAACCTCCAGTGTTTTTGGATTGTATTATCCTTGGATAGATATTTCTGATTTTGAATCTGGTTTACTTAAAGTTCATCCTACACAGATATATGAATCTGTTACGTGTATTTCATTATTTTTCTTTCTCTGGTTCAAACGTTCTACTATAAAAGTAACAGGTAGTCTTTTCTTCCTTTATTTAATCTTGGCTGGAGTTGAAAGATTCGCAGTCGAGTTTATTCGAACGAATGAAAAATACTTATTCGATATCTTTTCAGGCTCCCAAATAATTTCAATAATTATGATTATTATAGGTTCTTATTTTCTGCTTTATCCTTTATCAGATATGGAGTAATAACCTGCTTATTGTTTTTATTATACTAATTTTATGTTTAACACCGATTTTTGGGCAGGTTAATCTTTATATCACCGAATTTCGGCCGTTTCCTGAAAAACTGAACCTTTTAGATTTAGAACCATCCAAATTGAGTTGGTCAATTACAAACCACTTTTTATTATTGGATGAAAAAAAAAGGGAATTGATAGCACTAGATCCATTTGGTGAAATGAATTTATCAAGCGGATTAGGGCAAAAGCGTTTTCATTTTGGCGATTTAGTTTGGATAGGTATGTCACCGCAGGGAATTAAAGTTGTAGACCGATTAGAAAATGAAATTATTATTCTAGATTATCATTTAAATACCATACGTAATATTACATTGAATCAACGTATTTTCCCTGAAAACGTCGCTATAGACCCATGGGGAAGACTATTCCTTTATACTAGGACTTACAATTGTATCTATATTTTTGACAATGGAGAAATGTATCAGACACCATTTATAAATTTATCAAAGGAATTTTCACCAGCTTTTTGTATGCAAAAGATGGAAATAAACCAGGATGGTGAGATTGCCATATTGGAATGCAATGGGAGTATTCATTTTTTTAATAGAAATGGACAAATAAAAATTTCATTAACAGCACTGTTAGAAGATCCAACCTTTTTAATCCCTTTACGTGATGATTGGTTTATTTTTAATCAAAATGGTGTTGGTATTTCAATTCAAACACGGGATCATGTAATAATACCAGGTGCAAGCCTTCCTATAGTAGATATGGTATCCTTAAATCGTTCCATTGCAGTTTTATCAAAGGATCATATACTAGTTCTTGATGTCAAATAAAATTAGGCTGCTTTATGGCCTTTATTTATTATGTAATTGTGCAATTATTGCACAAGTATCTTCTACAGTAGATACTATTTTTCAGGTTGGGGTAGGAAATACGATTCAATTAAGTAATAGTTTTATACTAGAATCATCTGTTAAAGTAGATTATTTAGGTGAATCATTAACTATTGAATCGATTCAATCTATTGAAGGGATAATAACACTTTCTGATTCCAAATATGATTTTCCCATTGTTGTCCACTACGATTATTTAAATAAAGGTTTACCAATTTCTGTTGGTCCAAAGTGGAAAACCTTACCTGCTCTTGGCACAAAAATAACTCAATTAAACCAAGAAGTATCATCATTTTCTAAACCTAAAAATAACACCGAGTCCAATCTCTTTTCATCAGGGAATATCTATCGCCAATTAACTATTTCACCACTAGGAGGCTCTGATTTTACTGGGGGCCTTCAAATGCAGTTGAATGGGAAGTTGACAGAAAATTTGATTGTCAGTGGTGTACTAACAGATCAGGAGTTAACAATACAACCTGAAGGTACTACAAGAGAATTGGAAGAAATAGACCTAGTTTATCTTAAAGTGACTCATCCTAATTATACAGTAGATGCAGGTGATATATTTTTTGAAAATAATTTAAATAAAAAACAAAAAATTGATAGAAAGTTGATAGGTTTAAAAAATAGTTTTAATATAAATAACTGGACTGGTGCTGGAGTGTTTGCTAATTCAAAAGGGAATTTTAAATCCATGGAGTTTAAAGGCAGGGATGCTGATCAAGGGCCGTATCAGTTAACTGGGAAAGATGGGAACAGGGAAATTATAATTCTATCTGGTACTGAGAAAGTTTGGGTGAATGGTAAAAATTGTATAAGAGGTCAAAATCAAGATTATATTATTGATTATTCATCAGGTGAAATTCAGTTTACACCTAAAACCTTAATCCATTCTGATTCTGATATATTTGTGGAATACCAATATTCCAATTTTGAATATCAAAAAGAATTTATTGGCGGATCCATGAAAAAGAATTTTGGTGGTAAAGGCTTATTTAGCTATGGATACTTTAGAGAATCTGATGAATTCAATGGCATGAATTGGAGCGGTAGTATAAAGGATTCGTTGAATGTATTAGATGCCGGAAAAATAAAGATAAGTACGGCAGTTTTAAATGATAAAGGTGATTATATCAAAAAGAATGATATTTTTGAATATTATCCAGAACAAATATCATCTGATTCATTGAGATATACAGTAACCTTTGAGTATAATGAGAATGGAAAATATGCCCGGAAAATTTCAAATAAAGGGCGAATCTATTATAAATATATTACCGGTGACATAAGTCAAGAAAATAATCAGGATAGATACAGTCCATTTCGACTAATTTATGCTCCACAAACACATAGTCTCGGATATTTTGGTGGAGAGTATAGAATAGGAAACAATTTGAAAATTTCTTCTAATTTGACCACTTCTATNGTTAATAGAAACAGTTACAANTTATCAGGNAATACTTCAAATGGCTCNGCATCTATGGTTGAGNTTATTCTAGATTCATTAGAATTCAGTAGAGGTTTATTCNATCTTTCAATTTCCGATTGGACANGAGGTTTGAATTATTATGCGCTTGGTCAGGAGAATGATGTACAGCAAAGAAGATTTTGGAACTTAGATTCTTCATTGAATAAGAATATTAAAGAATCAAAGGTGAATTCTACATTGATCATTCATGAATATGGCACCACTAATATTGAAGTTGCCCAATTGAACCATCAAAATTTCACTCATTCCAGGTTCTTTTTTAATCAGGATATCACTCATTTAAAATTTACCAATACATACATAAATCATAGATCAATTCGAAAACCGAAAGGAATATTTAACCGATCTGATGGAAGATTTCAAATACATTTCAAGGAATTTTCACCATTTATAAAAGTATTGTCAGAAACAGAATCAAATGTAGTTCGTTTTCGTAATGTGGGCAGTGGAATTCAATTCCAAAATTTGAAGACACATATCGAAACTGGAGTTGATTTGCGAAAAGATGAGACATTTAATGATTCAACGACTTGGGAATCTATTTCTGAAGATTTTATTGGATTTATTGATATGAAAGCACAGTTTCCATCAGGGTGGTCACAGAATATCATATATAAAAAACGGATTAAATCTTTTGAATCTAGTTTACCATCCCTTGATTATTCTTTGGCAACACTAGCTTTTAGTTATAATCGTGGACTCCATCCACTTCAATGGGAACTCCAAATTAAAAAAGAGGAATCTCTTTCTGAAGAAAGAGCTGTTGTTTATGATTCTGTAGGTACAGGTTTAGGACAATATAGATATGATCCAGTTTTTAATACATATGTATCGGACCCCAATGGTGCCTTTATTGCACATTCCATTTCAACCGGAAAACGTGATCCAACATCGATTCTTGAAGGGTCACAGCGTTTTATGTTTGATTTTGGAAAAATTTCTGGTTTACCAAAACTTTTAATTCGAAGTCATAGTCGTCTAGATTATAGTGCACTTAAATCAGATATCAATAAAATATTAAGGCCTGAAATAACAGATTCGACAATTTCTCGTTCAAGATTAGAATCGAGACTAGAGATTATATATTCTGGGAAAAGAAGATTACTCAGTTGGATAGAAAATCAACATGAACTAAATGGTCTTGATCCTCGAGGGAATGATTTACATAAAACAAGTTCATTTGGCCTTGATATTGACCAATCTATCTCAAAGATATTGCAGGTTAAACTCAATACAAAGCATCGTACAAAAATAATTAAATCAACGGTTTCTGATTTGAGAAATAGAAAGATGGCTGGCTGGTGGAATGAAACCCGATTCCATGTATCGATAAATTCGTCATTTGATTTTGATATTGGTTTCTTGACAGGTTTTGATTCAGGTGATCAGCAATCAAATTCTTTTACTGGTCATGCTTTTGGCTATTTAGTAAATGGTCGGATTTTTTTCAAAAAAACTGGACGGTTGCAGACAAGTATGAGTTGGATAAATGCATTTGAAAAGAATTATGGATATAAGTTACCACCTGAAGCACTGAATGGATATCCTCTTGGTAAAAGTTTTCGTTCCAATACACGCCTACAGTATTTCATTAACCGATCAATCTCAATGATTTTTACCTTAGATACAATAAATGATATTCGTTACAAAAATTTTATCACATTTCAGGGAGAGATTCGTGCGCATTTTTAGTAATTTAATTTATTTAGCTTTTGGGATCCTTATTGGGCAAGAGACCATGGTCAAAATTCCATCTATTGAATCAAGTATTGTTCTAGACTCTCTCTACAATAAAAAAGCATATGATTCAAACATAGCATTGGTTTATAACCTAAAAAGATTTCAACTAAACCCTGATTATTCAATCTATTCTATTGTTGAAAATAGAAAATACATAGATTCATTAGTGATAGATGGTGTTATAAATATCCAAAATCCGATTATGGATCGAATTATAGCTCCATTAAAATCTAACCCTATAAATAATGGATTTGAGAATATTAAGAAAAACTGGGTTCAACGTTATTACTTTTTTAGGCGAGAACCTTTAATTGAACTTGGTCTAATTGATGAAAACCATTTAGGGGCTATTCTTCAATTTTCACCAGAATTTGAAAGTTATTTTTCTGGAATATTTGGTCTAAGTCAACAAGGAAAGAATTGGTATCTGAATGGAGAAATTGATCTTCATTTTGAAAATTTGATTCAAACGGCCGGTATTTTAGATTTTTATTGGAAGCGAACTGATTCATTATCTCAGAGTATTCAATTTGAAATACTTGAGCCACATCCGTTCGGATGGGAATTAGGTACTCACATTCGATATCACCATGAAATTATGAGCGGTTTGTATACAATTATTAAAACAGAATCAATGTTACGGCTATATTCCCCATGGGTAGGGCATTTAAATTTGGGTTTCATATCTGGTAGGACACATCCCACAAAAATTGGCCAAATCAGTGGTTTTGAGAAGGTATGGTTTAAAGCTCTTTCAATTTCAAAGAATACAGATACAAGGAACCAACGTTATCTACCAACAAAAGGGAAAAAAATCAATATTAGCATTGATGCAGGTCTTCAGAAAAAGACTGAATACATTGAAACAGAATTTGATATTCAGCAGTATTTTGAAATTTGGAAAAAATTTAATGTAATGTTGCGGTTGCAGGGGAAGGGGCTACATGATTTTCAAGTAATAATTCCTAAATCAAGGTATATGATCTATGGAGG
The DNA here is from genome assembly GCA_002722105.1 of Fidelibacterota bacterium. The sequence goes on along the minus strand of PBKF01000005.1, from coordinate 36,149 downwards.
TAGTGGCACTTTACGAGGGTTCAAAGAACAAAACTTTTCCGCACCACAATTTCAAGTGGGCACAATTGAACTAAATTATAAACCGGTTAATATGATACAAACAGGCATTTTTATAGATTGTGGTACAGATAAATTGAACTTATTTAATAATAATAATAATGTTGGTTATGGTTTAGGCTTTACACAAGTAACAAATAAAACCATAATTAAAATTCAATATGCAATGGCAAAAGGCCAAAATTTCAGTGATGGGAAACTACATATTAATTGGATTTCTCGTATATAAGAAAATGAAATCAATTTTTAAATTGTCAGTATATAAGAAAATATATTATTTACCAATATTGATTCTTGGAATCAATAACCTGAATTGTAGTGGAAAAAGAGAAGCATTAGGTGCCGATAATGAAATTCGAGTTATTTGTTCTGATATTGATAAAGATATTGTTCGAAAATATTTAAAATCGATTTTTACTGATACTATTTTTACACCAGAGCCTGAACCTTATTACTATTTAAAGTTCTCGGATCCTGATACATATAATGATTTAAAGGAACAATCCCATGTTATTGTTGCAGCCTTAGACCGTAATAAGGGAAATCCTGGATATCAATTAATTAAGAGATTGTTGCCTGAAGAACAGTTTCAAAAAACTGAATTAGGAGACCCTCTGATTTTGGCTAAAGATGTGAATGCACGAAAGCAATTATTTATGATAATTAATGGAAGTTCAGAAGATCAATTAATGTCGACTATTGATTCAAAAAGAAATTTTATACGGAAACAATATTTTGATCAATTTGTTGATCGACAAAGCAGATTTATTTTCGGTTCAGACCGAAACAAAAAGTTAGAAGATTCTCTGGCGAATGAGTTTGGATGGAAAATGAAAATTCCATGGGGTTGGGAATTGATCAAAAGTGATAAGGAGTCTCAATTTGTTTGGATTGGAAAAGAAAGACCTTTTCAGTGGATTGGAATCGGGTGGGAAGATGGTAATCTGGTAGAGGATGAACTGAAAGTAGGTGAATATATTTGGAATTGGCCGATGAGTCATTACGGATTTATTCGGTTAAACGATTATAAATTTGAAATACAAGTTGCAGCTCATAATAATAAAAAGGCATGGCGTGCCCAAGGGATCTGGGAAACTATTGATGTGAAAGAAGCTAAAGGCGGTCCATTCCGTTCTTATATATTATATGATGAGAAGCAAAACCGATCTTATCATTTAAATTATTTAATTCATCATCCTGGTAATGACAAATCTATATTTATGAGACAACTTGATTTAATTGTTAAAACATTTACTCCCTTGAATTCATGAAAATTTTAATTACCGGTGCTTTCGGTCAGTTGGGTACTGCTATTTATAATAACTTTACCGAGGATATGGAAATAATTCGTACAGGTCGGGTTGTGCCTAAATCAAAAACTGGGATTGTTTTGGATATAAGGAATAAGATTTACCTAAAAGAATGTATTAATGCCATTTCACCTGAAATAATATTAAATCTTGCTGCAATGACTGATGTAGACAGTTGTGAATTAAACCCTAATATTGCAAAAGAGATTAATATTGCTGGAGTACAGCATCTTTGTGATTCATTTGATGGAAAAATAATTCAACTATCTACTGATTATGTCTTTGATGGTGAAAATGGTCCTTATTCTGAAAGTGACAATGTGAATCCAATATCTATCTATGGTAAAACTAAATTAGCTTCTGAAAAGATTTTAATGGATAAAGATCCAAATCATCTTATTGTTCGAGGAAATGTAATTTATGATAACACACCAAACACACAATCAAGTTTTTTAAATTGGGTGGTACACTCTTTAGAAAATAATAAGCAGATAAAAGTTGTTGATGATCAGATTAATAACCCAATATGGGCGCAATCCATGGCTGAAATACTTAAACTTTGTATTGAAAATAATATGTCAGGTATAGTACACTGGGGAGGTGCAGATTATTTGAATCGTTACAAATTTGCTTTAAAAATAGCAAAGAAATATGAATTAAATGAAAAATTAATAGAACCCATTAAAACAACTGACTTAAAACAGATAGCACCAAGACCCTTGAATTCTGGTCTCAAAACCGATAAGTTGAATGAGTTAATCAATGTAGTCCCACCTACAGTTGATGATTGTTTAAATGCAATAATAAAAATCACTGATACATGAAGACATTAGTTATATCGCCTACATATAACGAAAGTAAAAATATTCAGGCCTTGGTACAGCAAGTGCTTGACCCTAACCCTGATTTTCACTTACTTGTTATTGATGATAATTCTCCTGATGGAACAGCACAATTAGTAAAAGAATTACAAAAAGTTTATAATAATTTGTTTCTTGAAGAGCGTCCTGGCAAAGCAGGTTTGGGTACAGCTTACGTATATGGGTTCCAATGGGCCTTAAAAAGAAAATATGAAGCAATCGTACAGATGGATGCAGACCTATCTCATGACCCAAAAGATGTACCCAAATTGGTTAATGGATTAATGAATAATGACCTTGTCATAGGAAGTCGTTACATTGAGGGTATTAGTGTTGTGAATTGGCCGATTCAAAGATTGATTTTAAGTTATGGTGCAAATATTTATTCTAGAGTAGTGACTGGCATGCCAATTCATGATGGTACTGGTGGATATAAAGCATGGAGGGGAAGTTTATTAAATAAGATTGATCTGGGCAGTGTTCGGTCTCAGGGTTATTCTTTTCAAATTGAAATGAATTTTAGAGCATGGAGGAAAGAAGCACGTATTTTGGAAAAACCAATAATTTTTGTTGATAGAACGATTGGGGAATCAAAAATGTCCAAGTCAATTATGTATGAGGCAATTTGGATGGTTTGGCGATTACGAATTTGGAAAATATTCGGCTGGATATAGTTTCCATTATTTTGTTTTAAATTATTTTTCTTATGGAAAATTTTGCCCAACTTGAATATGTTATGTCCCTGCTTATAGTAAGTATTATTTTGACTATAGGTTTAGCTTTGATTGGAATCAAAATTGCACCCGAAATCGGATTAATGGATTTTCCAGGAAGTGAGGATCATAAACAGCATCAAAATGCAGTACCTATGGTTGGTGGAGTTGTTATTTTGGATACATTTATTTTAATCATTCTTTTTACCGATATGTGGAGAGATATATCTATTCTGGCTATATTGATATCCGCTTTAATAATAGGAATTTTTGGATTGTTAGATGATTTCATTCATCTGGATGTAACAAAAAAATTATTGGGACAAATTTTAGGTGGTATTGTACTTATCTACTTGGGAGTTCAGATAAATTTTTTCGAATCATCAGAATTTTTATTTCGACTTGGCCATCCCTGGGAATCCTGGATGAATATTTTGTTTACTTTACTCTGGGTAGTGACAATAACAAATGCATATAATTTCATTGATAGCATGGATGGATTAGCTGTAGGAATATCTGGAGTTCCAGCTGGATTTTTCCTTATAATTTCCTTAGTAGCTGGTCAATCTGAGTTGATATTTATAAGTACAATAATTCTAGGTATTTGTATTGCACTATATTTTTTCAACTCTCGACCCGCTACTTTATTTCTCGGTGATTCAGGTGCACAAACACTGGGTTTCACCCTTGCATCAGCAGCAATTATATATGAACCAACAATAGGATCACAGGGCTCATCTTGGTTTGTTCCAATTTTAATTTTTTTTGTTCCATTGTTTGATATGTTAATGGTTATTATTTCGAGATTGAAAAGAGGTAAAAAGATACACAAGGCTTCAAGAGATCACACTTATCATAGGTTATTTCAACGAGGTATTTCAATACATCATTCTATTCTTATAATGCATGGTGCTTCACTCATAATAAGTATAGTTGGTTTTTTATGTCTAAATTTGCCCGTCAATTATGCAAATATAGTTTTTGGTTTAATCATTATACTTGGTATAGTGGCCTATTATGAATTAGATCGAACTTATTCTTAAATTTATTATAGAACTTTCATGTCTCGATATTATCTCGATTTCGAAAAACCAATTAGAGAACTGGATGAACAAATTCTTGAATTAGAGAATTTGAGTGAGCCATCAAAGGAAACAAAAGAAAGCCTGAAAAGTTTAATAAAATTACGTACTACTCAAATTGAAAAAACATATTCAAGTTTGAGTCGTTGGCAGAGAGTACAATTAGCACGTCATCCGGATCGACCCTATTCTTTAGATTACATTCAACATTTTTCACCTAATTTCTTTGAATTGCACGGTGACCGTTATCATATGGATGACCCGGCTGTTGTTGCGGGTATCGGTCATTTTGGTGAAAAAAAAGTAGCTTGGATTGGCCAGCAAAAAGGCCGAAATACAAAAGAGAATCTATATCGTAACTTTGGTATGATGCGTCCTGATGGTTATCGAAAAGCACGCAGAGTTATGAAATTGGCAGAAAAGTTTAAATTACCTGTGATTACTTTTATGGATACAATTGGGGCATATCCTGGCATAGGAGCGGAAGAACGTGGACAAGGTGAAGCTATAGCAAGAAATCTTTTGGCAATGTCTGGTTTGGAAGTACCTATTATTGGGGTTGTGATAGGAGAAGGTGCAAGTGGGGGGGCTCTTGGAATTGGAATTTGTGATAGGATGCTTATGTTAGAAAACACATGGTATTCGGTTATCAGTCCTGAAGGATGCGCTTCAATTTTATTTCGAGATGCAAAAAGAGCAGAGGATGCAGCAGAAGCACTCAAACCAACTCCAGAAGATTTAGTGGAAATGGGGATATGTGATCGGATTATTTCAGAACCAAAAGGTGGCGCCCACCGTTCATTTCAAACTACAGCCGATGAATTAGAAAAAGCTATTCATGAAGAATTAAATAATCTAGAAAAAATTGATCCTGAAAAATTTTTGGAATTCCGAATTCAGAAATATGATAAACTAGGATATTTTCAAGAAATAATATGATTCAATATGATCATCAGGTCAAAGTTTATTATAAAGATATTGATCAAATGGGGATTGTTTATTATTCCCGTTATTTTGAATATTTTGAGGAGGCCCGTACAGAACTACTTAATTCTATTGGCTTGGATGTAACATCGATAGAAAATAGTGGAATTTATCTGCCGGTAATAACAAGTCACTGCGAATACAAAAAAGGTGCTGAATTTGAGGAAAATATCATTGTCCAAACATACATTTTTGATTTACCCAAATCTAGAATGAGGATTGAATACATTGTAAAAAATTCAAAGACAGATTTTGTATTAGTAACTGGATATACAATTCATGCTTTCATAAAAGAAAATGGAAAACCTACTAAGGCACCAGATGCAGTTTTATCAAGATTAAAAAATAATATGAAATAATAATTCAATATTTTTTATCGCTTCAATTATTCATTGATTAAATAAACTGCTAATATTCCCAAAGTTCCACCGATAAAGGTAGTAAGAAGGAGTGGTTCATATAAAAACAACATAGCAAAAACCATAGCAGACAATGGTACTGTAAAAATAAATGCACTGGCTTTCTTAGCACCCAATTCCACAGAAGCCTGAAAATAAATCGAAGTACCAAAAGCCATGGATCCGACAGCCAGAATAAACATATTAATCCAGAATATCCAATCAAAAGTAAATATATTTAAAAGTGGCTGGTTTAATGCAAATGGTATGCTAAATAGCCCTGAAAGTGTAAAACACCAAAAACTATATGGAATGAATTCTATAACATCTTTAGACCTCGATGTAATAATTGTTACAAGAACCCAGGAAAAAGAAGCCATAAGGAAATAAAAATTTCCAGTTTGGAAAAGAATGCCCGAATCTATTTCCCATATACGGATAATGAGTGCGCTTCCCAAAAGGCCAAGAATGAGACCAACCATATCCTTTTTTTGTAAGATTCCACCTAAGAATATTCCTGTTACCAGAGCCGTAAGAATAGGATTAAGTGTAGTAACTAATACACCACCCGCACCTGCAAGACCTAACTGAGTTCCTTTAAAATAAAAGAAATTATAACTAGTCATAAAAATGGAATTTAATATTATAAATTTCAATGCATCTATTGAGATTTTGAATGAGTAACCTTGCCACCAAAGAATGGGCACAAATGATATGGCAGCAAAAATAAATCTCCAAATCATCATCATTGGCGCATCACCATATTCACCCAATATTTTCGCATTAGTCCATGAAATTCCCCATGTAAGCATGGCAAGAATCATGAGAATTTTAAGACGATCTTCTTTTTTAAACTTCATTTTGTTTAATACTGCTATTAATATTTTATAAAGGTAATTATAAGAAGATTAATAGAAAAAGGTAGTTCGGATATTTTCATTGAAAATTTCCACTTGGTACAATTTACATTCTAAAAACAGGAAAATTTGGATCTGGATATGGATTATTTTTTATTGCTTTTAAAGATTGAATCAAAATACGCCGAGTTTCTGTAGGTAGTATGACACCATCATCCCATAGCCTGGCACTTGCATAATAAGGATGGCCTTCTTTTTCATATTTTTCATGGATCGGTTTTTTCAATTTTTCCAACTCATCATGTGTCATTTCCTTACCTTCAGCCTTAAGTTGATCACTCTTTACTGTAGCTAGTACATTGGCAGCCTGATCTCCGCCCATGACAGAAATCCTTGAATTAGGCCACATGAACAGAAATCTGGGCTGATAAGCTCGACCACTCATGGCATAATTTCCTGCGCCAAAGCTTCCACCAATTAATATTGTTATTTTAGGTACATTCGCAGTTGCTACGGCCTGAACCATTTTTGCCCCATCTTTAGCTATGCCACCTGTTTCCGCTTTTTTCCCAACCATAAAACCAGTGATATTTTGAAGAAAAATAAGTGGGATTTTCCTTTGGCAGCAAATTTCTACGAAGTGAGCTCCTTTCAAGGCTGTTTCACTGAAAAGGACACCATTATTTGCGATTATACCAATAGGATCTCCACCAATTTTTGCAAATCCTGTGACAAGTGTTTTTCCATAGTCAGATTTAAATTCTTCAAAATTAGAGTCATCCACAATTCTAGCTATTACTTCATGAACGTCAAATGGTGTTCGATGAGATTGGGTTAAAATACCAAATAATTCATCAATATCGTAGATGGGCTCATTAAATGATTCAGAAGAATAATTCTGTTTAGGTAAATGGTTTATAATTCTTCTTATCTTATCAATGGCTTCTTCATCATTTTCAGCAAAATGGTCAGCTACACCGCTAAACCGAGTATGTAGTTTTGCTCCGCCTAATTCTTCGGGGGTAGAGGTTTCGCCAATAGCAGCTTTTACCAATGGAGGGCCACCTAAAAAAATGGTTCCAGTTTTATTGACAATAATTGCTTCATCACTGATAGCGGGAACATATGCTCCACCGGCAGTGCAGGAACCCATGACTGCAGCAATTTGCGGTATACCTGCAGCACTCATTTGTGCCTGATTGTAGAAAATACGACCAAAATGGTCTCTATCAGGGAAAACGTCATCCTGTTTTGGCAAGAATGCACCTCCACTATCAACTAAGTAGATACAGGGTAGTCGGTTTTCCATCGCTATTTCCTGAGCTCTAAGATGTTTTTTTACAGTTAATGGGTAGTAGGTACCGCCTTTAACAGTAGCATCATTGGCAATGACGATACAGGATATTCCATGGATATCTATAATTCCTGTAATAATTCCTGCTGCCGGGAGATCTTCATCATAGACTTGATAGGCTGCTAATTCTGAAAATTCAAGAAATTCTGAACCCTTATCTTTAAGTATTTCAATTCGTTTCCGTGCTGTTAATTTTCCCCGTTTATGATGTTTTTCGATTCGATGGAGAGGCCCCATTTCCTTAATCTTCTCTAATAAAGATTGCAGTTGCACAGACAGAGATTTATGGTACTTGTGGTTTGATTTATATTTTTCCGATTGGTTATCAATTCTCGTTTTAATCTTTGGCATGGACTAACGATTCCTTTTTAACAATGGATTTTATAAAATTTGCAGTTTTTTCTAGTTTGTCTTCATTGATGTCAGTTTGAATTCCTATTGAATTGCAAAGAGAAACCACATTTTCTGTTGCAATATTTCCCGATGCATCTTTTGCATAAGGACAGCCACCTATTCCACCCGTAGAACTGTCAAAGTTATTTATTTCAAATTCCATGGCAGCTTTAATGTTTTCCTTGGCAAATCCAAAAGTATCATGCATATGTAAAGCAAAATGTTTTGGATGCCATCGGTTTAATATTTTTTCCAGCATAAACCGTACTTCATCCCCATTGGCTTTACCAATAGTATCTCCCAGTGAAATGTTTTCAATTCCCAAATCTAGTATTTTAGCAATAACATCTATGACACTTTCTGATTTTATTGGACCTTCATAAGGGCAGTGCCATACAGTGGAAATATATCCACGAACACGAAGTGAATGTTGTTCCCAAACAGTTGACATTTGATGAAACCGATCCATGGATTCATCAATAGAACAATTAGTATTACTTTGTGAAAATGATTCACTGGCAGCCGTAAAAATAGCTACGGAAGAATAATTAGCAGACAAAGCATCATCTAGTCCTTTCAAATTGGGAACAAGGGCCGTGTAGGTAATTCCATTTAAACGATTTATTTTAGCAGAAACTTCTTTTGCATCGGCTAATTGAGGAATCCATTTATGTGAAACAAAACTAGTTACTTCAATTTCTGAAAAACCACATTGTGACAAGAGATTCACGTAAGTTATTTTATCTTCTGTCGTAATGAATTCTTCAATGCTCTGTAGACCATCTCTAGGACCAACTTCAACTATATTTACTTTGGTAGGATAGGTTATCAAGTTAGTTTTTGTTCCAGTTAGGTTTTCGTTTTTCTAAAAATGCAGATAAACCTTCGTTTCCTTCTTTGCTGGCACGAATTTCTGCAATCAGATCAGATGAATCTGTAGCTGCCATATTTTTGATATAATCCTTGAATTTTGACTGTGCTAACGGTCCGCCTTTCAGTAATTGTTTTACTACATGATTTATCATCATTTCCATCTTGGATTCTTCTATCACAAAATGAGCTAAACCAATCTTTCTAGCTAAAGATGCATCAATCTGTTCTCCAGATATTCCTAATGCTCGAAACCAAGATTTTCCAATTTTATTTTCTGCATAAGGGCCAATAACAGCAGGAATTAATCCAATCAATACCTCAGATAATGAAAAGAGTGTTTTTTCTTCTGCGATAACAATATCGCATAACGTACAAAGACCAAATCCACCACCAAATGCATGGCCATGAATTACTCCTACTACAGGTTTTGTACAAGAATTAATAGCTTCAACCATATTTCTCAATTGTTTCGTTCCCGCTTTATTTTGTTCTAGTGTTTGGTGGGATGAATCTTTCATCATTTGAAGATCTGCTCCAGCAGAGAAGGAGTGACCATTCCCCCTTAATAGTACAACTCGTATAGTGTTATTAGATGAAAGATCTTGAAAACAGGATGTGAGCTCATTTATCATGATTTGATTCATGGCGTTCCTTACATCGGGGCGATTTAAAGAAACAGTTGCAATATAGCTTTCATCAATATTTAGTTTAATTGTCTTATAATCCATTTGAATTCATATAACTTAGTAATGATTGTGTAAACAAAAAACCCCGCAAAAGCGGGGTATTTTTAGATTGATTCAAATCAATAGTAAAAATTTCTATTGTCAATGATTTCTGATTTTTCTTTTAAATCATCTATCCATGCATTAAAAAATTGATTTTGTTTTCTGTTGAAAATAGTGTTCCTCAAAGATTCCCTCTGAGTTTCGTATTCAGTTGAATCAAATTTTCCAATTGAAATTAATTCAATAATGGCATGTCCGCGGGTGGTTTCTAATGGTCCTATGATTTCACCACGTTCTGCAGCTAACAGAGCACCTGTTACATAATTACTTCTGCCTATGGATGTAAAACCTTGAATCAGTTGTTTCGTTTCATTTTTTACGGCATCAAGTTCAGAGTCTTCATCAATCATATCATCTACGTGCATATCAGAACTGGAAAGTTTAACCAATATTTTATTTGCTTGATCCAGTGTAGCAGACTTCATTTTTACTTCTTCAACTTTTCTCTTTAATTGACTTTCAACCTCATCAAAAGGTTTAGTACCTGGCTCAATGATTTCGTCCAATGTGAATACGGCAAAATTTTTATCATTTTCCAAAATATCGGAGACATCACCAATTTTACTATCAAATGCAAAACGTACTCCGGCTCTAAGTCCGCCTAAGCCATTGATGGAAAACCCTTCATCATTCATTCTATCATGTTTACCAATGGTGAGTCCATATTCTTCGATAGCATTATTAAATCCATTATCCTGAGCGTCGTAACTGAATAAAGTTGCTTCACGTGACATATTGGACAAAGTAGTAGGAGAAATTTCAATTTTTAGTAGTATATGAGAAGCAAGTATTTTCTGCTCACCATTTTCAACTTTTTTATCTCTGACATTGATAATATGATATCCAAAGTTAGATTTAACAGGTTTTGTAATAGCACCTTTTTTTGCGCTAAATGCTGCTTCTTCAAATGGTTTAACCATGCGTCCTTTACCAAACCATCCTAAGTCACCACCTTTCGTTCCTTGATTTCCAGGATCTGCTGAATATTCATTTGCCAATGATACAAAATCTTCCCCTTCTTTTAATCGCTCGTAAATTGCATTAGCTAGCTTTTCTATAGAAACAGAATCTTCCTTTGATGGAACTTTTTTCCATGATACGTAGGATACAGACCGTAGCTCACCATGCTCAAAGTCTGTTAATGAACTTTCATACTCTTTTCGCATTTCTTCTTCATTAGGTTCTGATTCTTCTGTAGGAACTTTTGAAGATGTTATATGAATCCCGGAAATTGTATAGTCTACATTTCTTTTTGTGAATTCATTTTCAATATCACGTTCAGAAATTATAATACTTTCATCCAGGATTTTTTGAAGTTTATAATTTGGTATGTAAGTGTTTTTCATAAATGATTCAATTGGAGCCCACTCATCACCCTGTGGATTTGCTAGGGCATTACGATATTTTTCCAAGTCAAATGTACCTTCTGTTTGAAAATTTGGATTTTGTTGCAAAAAGGGAGGAGGATTATTTTCAAGATGATATAGGACTTCTTCGTTAGTTGCAAAAATATTAAGTCTTTCTACTTCTTGGGATATTAGAGCATCTTGCAGCATATTGTCCCAAGCCTTATTTCTAGCTCGTCTAATCTGAAAATCATTAATTTTCTGACCATTAGCTCTGGCTTGCTCAATCTGCTGATTGACAAGTTGATTATAATAGTCTGGCGATAAATCATCACCGTTTATTCTTGCAATAGTCGTTCTAGGATCAACTTTACCGACCAATTGATCAAGAATATTTGCACCACCAACGAGACCGCCAATGGTCATACTTAACAGGAACATTGCTAACAATGCCCATAACACAACGTGCATTTTTTCGCGCATGGATGTCATTAGTGCCATATATTACCTTTCAATAATAAAGAATGATAAAAGTGGATATAATGCCGTCGAAAAACGGCGGGCAAATTTATACAATGGATGTTGATGAAACAATGGTACAACTTATTTAACTTACGGAAAAAAAAATGACCAATTGTCAATCTATATTTGTTACTAAACATGGGGCACCGGATGTACTCCAGTTCAAATCTGATCAAATCGATGATCCTAACATTGGAGATGTTTGTGTTAAAATAAGCTATACGGGTATTAATTTTGCTGATCTTATGGGTAGGATGGGATTGTATCCAACAGCACCAAAACCGCCTTATGTACCTGGTTTTGAAATTGCCGGTACCATAGAAAAAACAGGTGATGATTCGATGGATGAATTTATTGGTAAGAATGTTGTGGGCTTATCTCGCTTTCATGGATACTCAACTCATGTGAATGTACCATTAGAACAACTCTTCTTTATTGATAATAAATGGCTAGATGTGGCAGCAGCGGTTCCTGTAACTTATTTGACAGCCTATTTTATGATGGTTCATCAAGCGGCAATTAAGGAAGGAGAGTGGTTCTTAATTCATGGAATTGGAGGAGGAGTTGGAATAGCCGCACTGCAGATTGCTCAGCATCTAGGAGCAAAAATCATTGGTACCTGCTCGGGTTGGAAGCATGCTCAAATCAGTGAAATGGGTGTTGATAATTTAATTGATTATCGCACAGAAAATTTTCGGGAGCGAGTATTGGAAATCACTGATGGTAGAGGTGCCGATGTAATCATTGACTCATTAGGCGGAAAAAATCTAAATGAAAGTTATAATTGCCTATCAGAATTTGGTCGTTTGATTTCTTATGGTTTTTCAAAGGCAGCATTAGGAAAAAGAAAAAATTTTATAAAAATTTTACCCGAGTATTTAGGGATTCCAAAATTTAATCCTATGCATTTAATGGCGAAAAACAAAGGAGTCTTCGGATTCCATCTGGGTTTGATACGCCAAAGACAAGATTTGGTAAAACTCTATGGACAAAAACTACTTAAATGGCTAGATAAAGGGATTATTACTCCTAAGGTTGCTGCTGTTTTTCCATTGTCAAAAGCTGCTGATGCCCATCAATATATAACTGATCGAAAAAACTTTGGAAAAGTTTTGCTAATGGCAGATAAATGAGTTTTGAAAAACTAGAAAATGAAGTTACTTCTTGTAGAAAATGTGATCGGCTTGTTGAATTTCGTCAAAAAATCGCGCAACAAAAGCGGAAATCTTATATGAACTGGGAATATTGGGGTAAAGGTGTTCCCGGGTATGGCGATATAAATGCAAAACTAATGATACTAGGACTGGCACCTGCAGCACACGGAGGTAACAGGACAGGAAGAGTATTTACTGGTGACAAATCTGCTGACTTTTTATTCAAATGTTTACACCATGTTGGATTAGCTAATCAACCCAACTCTGATCATCGGAATGATGGTCTTTCCTTAGATGGTTATATCACTCCAGCTGTTAAATGTGTACCACCCGGTGATAAACCTACTTCTGAAGAGAAAGAAAATTGTGAACCTTTTTTATCACGTGAATTTGAATTATTAAAAAATTTGCAAGTTGTTTTAGGTTTAGGAAAAATTGGATTTGATTCTTGTCTCAAATTTCATAGAAAATTTCATCCAATAAAATTGAAAGATTATCAATTTGGACACGGTGTCCGCTATGAACTTCCAAATGGATTGGTTTTATTTGGAGCATTCCATCCCAGTCCTAGGAATGTGAATACTGGAAGATTGACCTTTAATATGATGGTAGACTTTTTAAATAGAGTAAAAAAAGAGCTTTAATAGAAAAATTAACTTAATAAAATTTTATCATTATGATAAGCATGATAATTATAATTTTTTATGTTATTTTTAGTCTAATGTAATAAATCATTATTTTCCTTCTTTATAACTAAATATTCCCAATCTTTGATTTCTACAGTGGCATATTGTGGTATTGCAATGGATTTTCTAAATGCAGTTGGATAAATCCTGACTTCTTTTTTATTGACTAATAAATTTATAGGCATGTCAAAACCATTTATCGTGCTTGTCCATCTAAAATAAAATTTTCCCTCATTTTGAGAAAATTCTAATGTAGGAACCATTCGATCAAAAAGATATTGTCCAAAGAATTTGTTTAGATCTAATCCGGTCTGTTCAGCAAAGTAATCTCGGACATCTTCCGTGCAGACTACACTCTTTGCATTATCAATAGCAAATCCCTTTAATGTTGTGAAGAATAATTCATCATTATCAATTACATTCCGCAAAGTATGAATAACCCAGGATCCTTTATTGTATGCATCACTAAAGCCCCAGTAATTCTGTTCTCTTGGACCAACGATAGCTTTTTTATTCCCTATGCCTCGCCTTTTCTGGATCAAAAAATCTAAAGATATTTCATAACCTAAAAGGTATTCGACATAAAGAGCTTCAGTGTAGGTTCCAAATCCTTCATGGATCCATACATCTGCAGGATCACAGGCAGTAATACTATTACCCCACCACTCGTGAGCCGTTTCATGTAAGGTGATATAATCAATAAATCCATAGATATTTCTTGATTTGGATTTATCATAAACACGGAAATCGTTTCCATAAGTCACAGCGGATTGATGCTCCATTCCTAAATACGGGGCCTGCACAAGTTTATATCCATCATCCCACCATTGGTATGGCCCGAAGTAATACTCCAGGGCTCGTATAATTGTGCGCGCTTCCTTGAAATGTTCTCGCGCTACTTCTTCATTATAATCTAGGACATAATAGCTAGCATCTTGAATTTTCCCCAATGAATGAATAGTATCCTGTATAATGGCATAATGTCCGATATTGACAGAAATATTGTAATTATTAATTGGGTTATTTACAAACCAGCGATATTCATTTTTGCCATTATCAAGCTTTTTTATTTCTTTTAATTGGCCACTGGAAACACACATCAACTCATTGGAAACGGAAATATTGATTGCCATACTGTCTGGTTCATCAGCAATATGGTCTTTGCATGGCCACCAGTGACTGGCCCCAAGACCTTCGCTAGTTACAGCCACAAAATGACGCCCGGCCTTATCTTTTTCCCATACAAATCCATCGTCCCAAGGCGGTCTTGGTGCTTCTCTAGGAGTGCCACTGTAATGGACTGTGAAATAAAACTCACTGCCTGCAGATATAGCAGGGAATTGGATAAAAACTGCGTCTTCGTTACGAGAGAATTCCAAATTTGAATTAGAATAAACAATTTTTTCAATATTCATCTGATTACGAAGATCGACTTGAAGAGTTTGAAAATCATTTACGGCAATAGAAGTGATTGTATTATATCCACTTATAAACCTGCGATCTACGTCAATATCCAAATTCAAATCATAAAATTTTATGTCATAGCAAGTGCGTTCAGGAGATAATTGTCCCATTAATTGATTACGTATAGTTAATTCGGGATATTGATCAGAATCTTTTGGATTACTTAATGAAGTACTTGTATACCGGCTAACATCTTTCATCGCATTGAAAGTTATACAATTGAATGTTAACAGTGAGATAGGTAGTATGAACAATAATTTTAACATGAAAAATTAAAACTGAGGATGAAGTGGAGCCGATCAGGATCGAACTGACGACCTCTTGAATGCCATTCAAGCGCTCTCCCAACTGAGCTACGGCCCCATAATGATTTAGAAATTACAATACTGAGATCAGAGATAGTGAACAAAATTATTTGGATAGGTACTAATAGTCATGGATAACTGGGTTTCTCAATGGCCCATCTAACTTTAATATAATCGTCGCTCCCTGCCTATTTAGTGTTTTTCCTTGTCCTATTTCCCAATTGCGTATCCATTTTCTCACACCCAAAGAAATTGGATGGATTTTTACTACCATTTTATGGAGAAGAATTTCTGGGTGTATTTCATCCTGCCTAAGAGAGTAATCTCCATCAATATTTATTTTTAGGAATGGTGTTGCTAGTACAAATTTTATATCACCTGTATATTCATTCATTAGATTGATTGATAATTCTATCAATCTAACTTTAAGTTCATTATTCCAAATTCCCAATGTTTCCAGCATAGATTGGATTTCAGGCTCATCCTTTAAACCATCGGGTATCTTGATTTCAAAATTCCTGATTGTAAATTTTCCTTCACCGTGTTTGACTTTTGGTAGTGAAGATAAGTTTCCTAAAAATGCAACTTTCCTTACTTCCAGAACCAGATTAGCTAAATTTATTCTGGTGTGATTATTCAAGTCATTTTCAGGATTTGCAGTAACAGAAATATTTTCAATTTTAAATTGACCCTGGTCCAAAATAAAATCAAAATTAGTCTTATCAGGGTATTTGATTATTTCAATTTTAGATGAATATATTTGAGAAATTTCCCGAATATTTAAAGCATAATCCCAGAATGTTTCCGAAATATTATAGAGTGAATCATGTGCAGGTTCCAATTGGAAGGTTCTGCTATGCCAATCAAATACGAATGGTTGAGTCTTAGGAATAGGATTGATATGAGTAGGATGGGCAATAATCTCTCTAGGAAGTAATAGAGAATAAGTCCAGGTCTGATTTTTAAATGGCTCTCTATCCAAGTCTAAATAATTTTTAATATATAGATCATTTAATGAATTTGGATATTCTGTCATGTCCAACTTATAAATATCTACAGCATCAGCAATTAGATTGATAGCTTTTCTGGGAATAGATAGTCTTTTTTCCAATCGTTTAATTTTCTCAGTAGTGACCCAGTCTTTTATAAAGACTCTTGCACCAAGTTTGAATCCATTTAAATTCAAATTAGGTCCTGATATTTTTGTAGAAATTAGTTGAGCTTTGCTATTCTGTCTTTGGTCTATGAATATATCGGAGAATCCAAAATTAAACTCATCTATCTCTATATAATATTTCGTTCCATTTTTTTCATCTACTGGACTAAAGTCAAATTGAAGATTTTTTAGGAAAATACCTGTATTCGCAAGAGAGCCAGTTATTTGCCCATCTAAAAAGTTTATAAAAAGAAGTAAAAGACTCAGATAGTAACTCAATAGATTTATTATAGTTTTTTTCATAGAAGACTTGATATTGATGAATTGATTCTATTTATTCTGTTTAAAAAATTAGTAGTTTTTGTGGTAGAAATTGGGAACAAAATTTCCCACAAATTGTTTTGAAACAAAAATGACAAAAAACTCAAAAATTGTTTACTCCACAGATGTTTCTCAATCAATTGATGAAAAGAAACCAAAATATAATTCTATTGATATTGCAGTTCAGAAAGTTAGAATACATTTAGATCGAAAGGGCGGTGGAAGAATCATTTCTGTTGTAAAGGGTTTAAATGAGTTGGACACTACATTGCTTACCATAGCCAAAGAATTAAAAAAAAGTTGTGGAGTAGGAGGCTCTGTCAAGAATGGTGATATTCTGATACAGGGGAATCACAGGGGAAAAATACAAAAAATATTAGTACAAAAAGGCTACAACGTCAAATTAAGTGGCGGATAAAAAATGAAATTAACAATAAAGTATTTTCTAACTGCTTTGATAGCTTCAATGCTATTCTGGTCTTGCTCTGAAGCATCAGGTCATGGATCAGTTACTATGGTACTTTCCGGTAGTGTTCATGGGCAGTTAGACCCCTGTGGCTGAAAGAAAAATCCACTGGGCGGTCTGTCCAGACGATATGTAAAAATCAATGAAATGAGGGATGAAGGAATTGACCCGCTGATTCTTGATGCTGGAGATCTATTTTTCAGTACATCTAAATTGAATCCAACAAATATAAAATCTGAGAAGTATCGTGCCGGAGCTATATTAGAAGGTTATAGCCGAATTGGTTGTGATGCTATCAATGTTGGTCATTACGAAGTTCTGAATGGGTTATCCTTTTTAAAGCAGATGGAAACAGAAAATGATATTCCGTTTTTATCCGCAAACTTAAGAGACCCGGTGACAAAATCACTATTATTTCAACCTTATCGGATTGTTGAAAAAGGGGCATTGAAAGTTGGTATCATTGGAGTGTCAGATAAGTTACCGGATACTACTAAATCCATTATTGCTGACGATTATATTGAAGCAGGAAATAGCTATATTGATGAAGTCTCTAAAGAAGCAGATTTAGTTGTGATTCTAGTTAATAGTGATCGTAAAACTTATAGTCATTTGCCTGAAAAATTTGCAAATGCAGATTTTATTGTTACTAGTGGAAGTACAAATATGACAAGGCCAAATACACCGCAGAAAGAAGGTGGACCCTATATTTATTCCTGCGGTAAACAAGGGAAATATCTATCTGTATTAACTATCAATCTATCTGATCAAACGGAACCAATTATAGATGTTTCTTCTCATGAAAAAAATATCAAATCGATTCAGAGAAGATTTAGAAAGTTGCAAAAGAAAGACCCGAAAAAACCATTAGAAGAGTTATATGCCAATCAGAAGAATGTATTAAAACTTATTGAACAGTACAGACAGGACCTAAAGGAATCAGAAGATGTAATACAATCTGCTATTAATACCATGGAGTTTCAAACCGTTGCATTGAATAAAAAAATTCAAGATAATCCAGAAATCTTAGCTTTTGTAGATGAATCACTTGCTACCTGTTCATCCTTAAAACCAAAAGAAGCAAAGACTAATGAAAAATCAAAAAGTAAACCAAAATATAAAGGGAATCATGTTGGGCATGATCACTAGGCCCTTTTCACTCTTATCCCAAAATTGAATTATAAAAAGCAACTCTCTTTCTATATCATTGGTGCAATTATTGCAGGATTCATATCAAATTTGGCTAGAGATGAATCCATCCCCTGGATTGCGGAACCACTTAAAGTTGTAACAGAAGTAGATGATGCATTATTAATTCTTTCTGACCATCAGGTAAGAGAAATTGATTTTAATGCTGCACAATCCTTGCATAAAAAGGGAATGCTTTTTGTTGATGCAAGATCAGAAGAATATTTATCAGAAGGTATGATCCCTGGTGCTATAGCAAATGATGATATTGAATTATTGATTGAACAAATTGAGTATCTTCTTGGAGGGGTTGATAAAGGATTTGTGATATATTGCAGTGATGATGAATGCGGTTCTAGTGAAGATTTGGCATATGAATTACAGGATTTTGGTTTTATGAATATTTTTGTTTTTAAGGGTGGCTGGAAATCATGGACTGATGCTGGCCTGGAGATTGAATTTCATGACTAAAGTACATCCCTACATAGTTGTATTGATTAGATGTATTCTGGGTATAGTTTTTGTATATGCAAGCTATCAGAAAATACTAGATCCAGCAAAATTTTCCCGGGATATTTCTAACTACCATATTGTACCCTTTGGTCTAGAAAATATTGTTGCATTGATTATTCCTTGGCTAGAACTATTGATAGGTATAGGTTTGATTTCAGGAATTATGGTTGATGGTGCAAGCTTAATCAGTGGTGGGTTGTTTGTACTGTTTATAATTTTAATCAGCCAAGCTATAATAAGAGGTTATAACATTGAATGTGGGTGCGGACTAAAGGAAGGAGAAATGGTTGGATGGATAAAAGTAATAGAAAATTTATTTTATTTGGCAGCATCTTACTTGGTCTGGAAAAGAGATAAAACAGAATTAGAATTTTTCCCAAAAACGACATTGTCAGAATAATAGACGGAAAGTAATTTTGACTACTTTATATTCAAACAATCTATTAATTGCGAGAGTAGCTCAGCTGGTAGAGCATCACGTTGCCAACGTGAGGGTCGCGAGTTCGAATCTCGTCTCTCGCTCTTTTAAAAAACCCGTTTAATCGCGGGTTTTTGTTATTTTAACTAATTTAAACCATTGCTTTGTTTATTTAATTATTTCTTATAATCTTAATCATGAAACAAAAATTTATTTTAGTTTTTATATTTATGGTCTTAGGATGTGATGTAGATGAAGAACCCCCCAAATTTCCATCAAACTTGCGTGGAGTTTTCACATTATCCGAAGGTACTCCAAAAGTAAAAATTAGCTGGGAAAAGTCTACATCTGTTGATGTCAGTGAATACCATATTTTTAAAGCAAGAGGATTAGAAGGAGCCTTCGATTCATTGACAAATGTGGCTTCAATAAATACAATTTATATTGATACAAATATCACTTGGCAGGAACATTTTGGGTATAAGATTAGAGCGAAAGATCAATCAAAAAATATTGGTGGATTTTCTGATTCTGTATTTATAGAATGTTACAAACCCGTGGGCGAGTGGAATTTTTCTGAATTTGATTCTTTATCGATTTGTATAGATCCTATAACATTTAATACACCTCCATCTTTTCAAATAAAATTTGGAGATACATTAACTGCTTTAGGTGACACGATTGGGAGAATGAACTTTTCAGAAAGCATTTTAGATTCAACTGAGTGGATTGGTAACGGCTGGATGGTCTATAATTATTCGACCCTTGAATTAAATGAGAATCAAGAATATGAAATCGTCACAGAAAATAAATTACCGGAATATTACCAAATTGAGTTAATAAATCCAGATTCCGGGAGAATTTTCTTTTTATCAGGCTCCTATGAGTCAATTTACCTGAATCAATCCGTTAAGGATTGTGAAGGGAACTTATACTTTCCTTAAGATCCTGAACCGCATTCTTCATTAGATGTTTCACTCTCTGTTCCGTAGGAATTAACGGCAGAAACACTAAAACAAGTTGTCTCATCTGTCTCAATATCAACTTCATAACTTAGAGCAGATACTTCTACAAAAAAGCTATCCCCTTGATAAACCTTATAAGATTCAGCAGAAATAATTGAACCCCAATTAAGTATCGCCGTTGAATCACTTATTGTTAATGAAAGGACAGGTGGGGTAAAGTTCCCAGTCCCACATTCTACATTAGAAAAATCACTTTCAGATCCATAGTCATTAATAGCAGTTACAGTAAAGCATGCTTCGGTATCATGAAATAATTCAGTTTCATAATTAGTATTTATCACTTCTTGTATGAAAGAACTATTATTGTAAATACGATAAGCTGAAGCAGATGGCACAGAAGACCAACTCAAACTTGCATCTGTACCTGAAACATTAATTGAAATGACGGGCACAGTTAACTCTACTGGCATTGTTACACTCAATGGATCAGATTCTTCACCTGCAGCCCCTTCAAAATCAACTGCAGTAACAGTATAATTAAAAGATGTATTATATGCCAATCCATAATCTGTTAAGGTTAATAATGTACCAGACCATATTTCAATATCATCCTTATTTATAATATATCCAGAAGCGTTATCTACTGCAGACCAAGCTAAAGTAACATTGGTATCATTAATAGTTGCATTAAATGAAACAGGTGCAGCTAGTATAGGGACACCGCATTCCTGATTGGATGGTGCACTTTCAGAGCCATACTCATTAATTGCTGTGACAAAAAAGCATGTAGCGGTGCCACCATCTAATTCAACGTCATAATTGATATCACTAACTTCAGCGATATGTGAATTATTTTTATAAATACGGTAGGCGGAAGCAGAAGAAACAGAAGTCCATGCTAAGGTTCCAATGGATAGGCTTATTGTGATGGATAATTCCGGTGGTAATAATTCTTCATGAGTAGTGACAATTAGAGGGTCTGACTCTGTGCCATTTGTACCAAAAGAATCAAAAGCAGTGATGGTATATAAATAGGTTGTACTGGGTGAAAGATCTGTATCAGTAAATGTTAATTCTGTTCCATTCCAGATCTCAATATCATTTCGTTTAATTATATAACCATCTGAATATTCTAAACCATCCCAGATTAAATTAACTGTGTCTTCAAATACGGTAGCACTAAAGGAACTAGGTGCCGGTAATAATGGAATACCGCATAACTCATCTGATATTGGTCCTTCAATTCCAACACTATTGACAGCTGCAACTTTGTAACAATATTCAATGCCGCCTGTAATAGAATCATTTACGAATTGGTTAGAAGTTTCTACCAAAAATAAATCATCACGGTAAACTTTAAATGACACGGCATCGTATGGTGCATCCCAGCTGAGAGCGACTGTTTCTTCTAAGACTGCCAAGTTTACGTTTTCAATTTCTCCTTCATATTCATTTTGAACCGTCACAGCTACAGGTTGAACTGTTGTTGCATTCCCTGAAAGATCACTGGCTATCATTTGAATCACGTATTCGCTACCATTTGCCAGACCATATGTACCCCATAGGTGTGTGTAGGGAGAGTCAGTTATGGTAGCCACCAATTCTTCACCGATTAAAATTTGAACATGTTGGATTCCAATATTATCTGTCGCAAAAGCAGAAATAAATACTGAGTCGCTAACAGTTTGACCTGAAACTGGTGTCAAAATTGATGCTACAGGTGGTGTCGTGTCATCATCAGGTGTTACCACATTATTAACCAATACCGATATAGGCGGAATATCAGTTTCATTACCACCTAAATCTTTGATGATCGCTCCTAATACATGTTCACCATCTTCTTCACCTGTTTCTGTATCCCAGGGAAAACTAAACGGCTCAGCTGTGTCAAACCCAATGGAACTACCTTCAACAAAGAACTCTACTTGTTCAATGCCAATATTATCAGAAGCAGATACTTGAATTTCAATGACTCCACTGACTGTTTGACCGGCGTAAGGAAAGAGAAAAAAACCTGTTGGATAAATATTATCATCATTATCAACAAAGACAGCAATGGGTTGGGTTTGGGAATGATTCTCACTGGTATCAAATGCTTTAACATACCATGTATGCTCTGAATCATCATCCACAGATGTGGAATTCCATTCGTAAGTATAGGGAAATGTGCTTATGGTAGTTTCAAGTTCATAATTACGATAAAATTCAACACGATTAACACCAACATTGTCAAATACAATAGCTGTTATATTTACAGTACCGGAAACAGTTTGATTTGCTGCAGGCTCATATAATATTACATTGGGTGCTATGATATCTTGTTCTTCTATATTGTTTACAAAAACAGTGACCGGGAAAAGTGCAGTAGAATTCCCTGCAGCATTGATTATATTTACATTTATTGTATGATCTACATCTTCTGTAGCTTCCGTTGTATTCCAACTATAGGAGTAAGGCTCTGAATCATCCTGGGCGACAGCAGACCCGTCTATAATAAAATCTACAAAACCCATTTCAACATCATCATAGGCTGTAACTTCAATGTCAATCGTTCCAGAAACAGTAGAACCAGAAGCAGGGTTAGTAATATTACCAGTTGGAGCAATGTTGTCATCTGCTTCATAATTATCAATGAGAATTGAAATGGGCCCCAGTGTTGTTTGATTTCCTGCGGCATCTATTACATGAGCATGTATGACATAGGTAATATCGTCAATTTCTTCTTCTGTATTCCACTTATATGTATAAGGAGATTCAGTTAATATGGCTACTGTATCACCTTCAATGTAAATATTAACAAATGAAACTTCTTCATTATCTTGTGCTTCCACAATAATAGTAATTTCACCGGAAAGAGTTTGCCCTGTGAAAGGGTAGATTAATGAACCGGTTGGCATCACATTATCAACATTATCAACTAAAACCTGAATTGGGATGGTACGATTAATATTCCCAGCGGCGTCTTCAGCTTGTGCGTATAAAGTATGATAGGCATCTTCTTCTGCATCGTTGGTAATCCATAAATACTCGTAGGGACCATCCTTTTGGGTAATAATAGCAGAATCGTTAATATAAACGGTGACCATATCTAATTCCATATTATCAAAGGCATAGGCCGTAACAAGAATGGTGTCCGATAGGGTAGCCTGATCAGGGGGGAAAGTCAGTGTCAATGTTGGAGGAATGGAATCCTGTCCTTCCGGCACTTCAAAAAATGGGCCCTCTTCACAGCTGAGAAGTATCATTAGAAGTGGTACTAGAAAAAGAAAAAATCTATTCATTTGACACAGTTACAAGAATTGGTTGGGCAATGGTTGTGTGACCGGCATGATCTGTAACCGAAGCGGATAATGTGTGCTGGCTACCATTCTCCAATGATAAAGTATTCCAGTCTACTTGATAATCTTCTTCAGTAACTGAATCAATTGATTCACCATCTACGAAAAATTCAACTACACTTATTCCAAAATCATCATTTGCCATGACTGTGAAATTCACAACTCCGCTAACCGATTGACCTGAAAGTGGATTCGTAATAGCAATAACGGGCGGCGTAGTATCATCCGTGATATTGTTGACATAAACACTCACAGGTTGAACATAAGCTATGTTGTCAGAAGAATCTGCAACTACCACACTGATGACATGATCACTATCATCTGTTTCGCTCGTTGTGTCCCATTCATAGGTGTAAGGGAATTCAGTAAGAGTAGTTCTGTAATTTCCATCAATAGCTATATCAATTGTTTTAATTCCCACATTATCAGTGGCGGATATTTCAATCGTGGTCATTCCATCAACTGTTTGACCAGCTACCGGACTTAGAATTTGACCTGAAGGTGCAACATTATCAAAATTATCAATATAGACTGCAATCGGCGAACCTAGCATCCCATTCCCATCCAGATCAAAACCCATGACAGCGACTATATGTTCCATATCATCTGTAACTGTTTCAGTATCCCATTCAAAGCTATATGGTTCAGTATCATCTGTATGAACAGAGTCACCATTGACAAAGAATTCAATTCTATCTATACCGGTATCATCTTCAGCATGTACTTTAATAGATACAATGCCACTCAAGTTTTGTCCTGCGGCAGGCTCCATAATCAATACAGTAGGCGGTGTTGTGTCTTCCGGCGGTTCATTATCTACAAAAACTGAAATAGGGTTTAAAGCAGTCTCATTTCCTGCTAGGTCAATTAAAACTACACTGATCGTGTGCTCTTCGTCTTCTTCTTCAAGAGTCGTATCCCAGATATAATAATAGGGTATCTCTTGTATTGTCGTAATATAATTTCCATCAATAGATAAGGCTACTTCTCCCATTGCACGGTTATCTGTTGCACTGATAATAATTGACACTTCACCGCTAACGGTCAACCCTGCGGGTGGACTGGTAATGGAGCCAGTAGGTGGCATTAAATCATTTTGAATATCATTATTTACAAGAACACTGATAGGGGGAACGGTTGTGACGTTATTACTCATATCTCTTGCAACAGTATAAATAGAATAGTATTCATCATCCACTACTGTAGCCGTATTCCAGAGATAGGTATACGGCCGTTCCAATACATATCCTTGTAGAATATTATTGATGTAATAGCTGACATATTGAACACTGTCATTGTCCGTTGCTTCCACAGTTATTTCAACAAGTCCCTGGACAACCTGACCCGCAAAGGGATTTAACAGGAAAGCTACCGGTGGCTCATTATCAGTATTATCCGCTTTGATCCGGATTGGAAATGATGCGTATTCATTTTCCGCAGCATCATATCCTACAATTGATATAAAGTGGAAATCATCTTCTTTATATTCACGTGTATTCCAGATGTATTCAAATAAGTCTTCTGCGCCAGTCGTGTCTGTCCCTACCCATTTTTGATTAATATAAAACTGAACAGAATCTACCACATCATTATCTGTAGCACGGGCGACTATTGTTACATCACCCGCCGCAGAGACACCATCTACAGGATAAATAATTACAGCTTGAGGAGGGGTTGTGTCCGCTACTGGTAATTCTTTCGGTAAATCATCCTGCAGATCTTCGCAAGTCCATGACAAAAGACTTAAACTTAAAGCACATAGTAGGATGTGAGGATTTATTTTCTGTTCCACAAGCTTAATTTACGATTATTTTCTTCGAATCCATCTAATGAGCTTTTTGCCAAATTTTGTTTTTTCAATTTTAAATAATATCCTTTCCGTGAATCGATACGCAATATGCTTCAATGAAAAAACATACATACTCCTTCCAAACTTATTTTCTTCCCAGATAGGAGTGAAATAAAAGGTGTTTTTATTTTGCCATATATCATAAAACATGGAAGAAAAAACAGAAATAGGGATTAAAAAAGAAACAGATTCATAAGTGACTCCGGTTTCGTTCATACCAACCATACTCATTTTTGGTAATAAATCATTATATTGATCCCACACTTGTGGTGCTGATCGCCTGGAGTCATCCCATTTAAATATTATTTCCATTGTAGAAGCAATCAAGAAAGAAAAAAATGAATAATAAAATCCTTTCTTAATTGAATATTCCATAATTGAATAATCTGTGACAATCTTTTCTACTTCTAAGAGCGGGATTAATTCTGAGCGGTTGACTCCTGTATTGATATACATTTCAGGGTTTATCATATCCTGATTGAATTTTATATCAAAAAACTCCAATGTATCACCCCTAAGAGTATATAGAAAGCCGGTTCGGTTTTCCATTTTTTCAATATTCTGCTCAAAGCTCCAGCTATAGTGGAATGTTCGTCCAAAATCATTGTAAATGTAATAAATCTCCTGTATAAACATGGAGTCAAATTCAATAGAATCTCTCGGGGTATAACGAACATATTGGAATCCAATTGTATCGATGTATCCGATAACTGTTTCCCCGTCATATTTTACCATCATATGCATTACGTCTGTATCTGGTTCTTCTGACCATAACATTGAAATGAGAAAAAGGAATATGCTCGCCATTTGTTTCATGGGGCGTAAATTAAGAACCTTGCATGAAGAGTCAAATTCAAGTATTCATATTCTATTTGGCTGTTGCTGCTGGTTCAATCACTTCAGCACAGCCTAAACTTAGTGTTGATTTAGGGCTGGGTTTTTATCAACCGACTCTAACTGGTTTTGATGAGAATGAAAGTGTCCCCTTCCCTGCGGGAGGAATCCTGAATCGTAATTTGCTTCTAAATTGGGGCGTTTATTATGAATTTTTCAGTAACGCCAGGGTTGGCTATAATTCATTTACATCTTTAGAATTAGGAAAGTTGGGATTAATCAATTCAGCCGAATCTATTTTTAGGCGCACACTTCGTTATAGAATGTTTCCAATCGAAACATTCTTCCGATGGAGACCAAAGATTGAATTAAATTTTACTCTGGCACCTATCTGGGGGAGAGGACGTATTACTGTAGATACATCTCCAGGAGATAAGGCAGACGACTGGAATTACTTACTGAACAGTTTTGGAGATGATAGTCCAATTTCAGAAATGGGGACAACTGACGCCATGTTAGTTGATTGGATTGGATATTCTGGAATGATCGGCATGCGTTATTATTTATCTTCACGTTTAGGATTAGATGTGAAAATGGGATTCATGAATAATTACTACAATAATGAAAATTGGCGAGTCCAAACTGAAAAAGTTATGGGCCCAAAAATGACCATTACTAAGATGCCAATCTTTTCAATTAAAATTATATATGGTTTCAAGTGAGATATTGTGCTTTCAGTATTATAGTTGCATCATTTATTTTCGGACAAAATACTCAAATTGAAGATACTCACCCTTGTGATGATCCTCTACTGAAAATTGCGATGTCAGAAGGTATTAAATCCATTCCGCTAAAAGATATTCTTAGATTGCAAAAATTATTAAAAGACTGTGAAGAGCAGGGTGGGGAGCAACAGGTGCAAAAAATAATTCGACAAGATTGGGAAAGAGACTTCCGAACTGCCAGGCATATGGATGGTTGGACTTCCACTTTCTCAATTTGTGTAGCGTTAACAGCATTTTATTATTTTGTAGGTTTGTTTCTAGCTACAACATAAGGTTCGGATAAAATAATATTTAAATCTAGTGAGAAATAACAAGAACCAATAAAAGTGCATAGAATTATAATATTTTTTTCATTTTTTCATGCCCTAATTTCCGTGCCCTTTATTTTGACATAAAATAATCATTAGAAAGATCTTTATTTCCATGCAAAAATTCACATTTTCATTTATCGCTGTATTTTTCATTGGCTGTGGCAGTGAAGAAACAGGAATCTCAAACCGGACTATATCTTTCGTCTTTCACGATGTGGATACGCTTACATCACCTAAACAAGGCGGATATGGCTTTGAAGACATTGCAGAAGGCCTTGGATTTCAAACCTATGTCTGGTCTGAAGAAAATGATGGTACTTATTTTGGGGATCCACGAGCAAAAAAAGGTGGCCAGCTAGACTATATACATTCTCTATTTCCAAGAACAATGCGTTATTATGGGCAAAACGGTAGCCAATCACTCAACGCAAGAACAATTCACGAATTGTGCTATGAAGCACTTTTGGAAACACACCCCGTTACACTGGAATTTGTTCCAAGATTAGCAACCCATTGGTATATAAGTAATGATAAAAAGACGTTTAGGTTTAGGATAAACCCTGATGCGAGATGGTGGGATGGATATCCTGTCACATCTGATGATGTTATTGCCACGTGGGAGTTGCTAATGGATGAGACTATTCTGGCACCTTCCTACCAGATTACATACTCGAAATTTGAGCGACCAGTTGCAGAATCAAAATACATTGTTTCGGTAAAAGCAAAATCAATCAATTGGAGAAATTTTCTTTATTTTGCTACATCAATGAGACTTTTGCCGAACCATATTCTAAAAGATTTGGATGGCACAGCATTTCTAGATGAATACGCATTCAGCGTGACGCCTGGGACAGGTCCTTATATTATTCGCGATGAGCATATTCGTAATCAGGAATCATACATCGTTGAAAGAAGAGATGATTACTGGGCAAAAGATGACCCATTTGTAAGGTATAGATATAATTTTGACAGAATAAAGGTTTCTGCAATAAAGGATAATGATGCGCTACGATATGAAAAATTCAAAAAAGGAGACCAGGATATATTTCGATGTTATGCATCCAGACTTTGGGTTGAAGAAACTGACTTTGAAGCAACTCAAAAAGGTTGGATAAAAAAACAAAGAGTTTTTTCTGAAAAACCTGCAGGAACCCAAGGGTATTTTTTTAACATGAGAGAGTGGCCCTTTAATGATAAAAATATACGGTATGCATTTTGTTATCTTTACAATAGAGAAAAAATGAATCGTGAGATGTATTACAGTGAATATAGCATGATGAATTCTCTTTATTCTGGAAGTGCCTATGAAAACCCGGGTAATAATCCATTCAAGTTTAACCCTGAGAAAGCCTTAGAACTTCTGAGCGCATCAGGTTACAGTAAAAGAAATGATGATGGTTGGTTAGTACATGATAAAACCGGTCAAGTTTTATCTTTTGAGATTCCGATTCAAAAAGGCCGTGAGTACATGGTTACACCGGTACAGCAGATGCTTAAAGAATATGGAATTGATATGCAAATTAAGTTTATTGACTATAATACGATGATAAAAAATGTGAATGCCCGTAATTTTAAAATTGCATCATTAGCTTATTCCGGCTTGGTATATCCCAATCCTGAAGGTACATTGAGATCATCTTTGGCTGATAAAACAGATAATAATAATGTATGGGGATTTAAGAGTGCTCGCGTTGATGAGCTATTGGACGAATATGACATTTGCTTTGACCAAAAACGCCGTATCGATATCATTAGAGAGATAGATGGTATTTTTCATGAAACCCATCCAATAGCATATTCGATTGCAAGAAACTATGCGCGTATTATGTGGTGGGATAAATTTAGTTTTCCAGACTGGATGCTTACGAGATACGGAGGGGAGCATTGGGATATTTTTAAATATTGGTGGTTTGATGAGACAAAAAACAACACCCTGAATGATGCTATGGAAAAGAATAAGAACCTAAATCTGAAACCAATTGATATGAAATACTGGCCAGAATTTTTATCAAAGAATCAATAAGACTTAAATGTTAACCTACTTCTTAAGACGTATATTATTGATGATACCAACATTTTTTGGATCCACTGTACTTGTTTTTACAATATTACAAATGGCTCCAGGTGGACCGATTGAGCAAATAATGTTAGAATTACAGATGGGGGGTGGTATGGATTCGGAAGGTGGTGCTGCTGCATCAATCGATATTGGAGGATCTGGAACAACATTACCTCCGGAAGCTTTAAAAGAATTGGAACGATTTTATGGGTTCGATAAGCCCATTTATCAAAGGTATTTAATCTGGCTGGGTGTGTGGCCTAGAGAGATAAAGCACAGAGACTTCACTATTGGAAAAGGTGAAGAAGTCTATGAAAAACGCGTAGGTAAGAGAGATGGGAAATATTGGAAAGTTGATGTGCATGTAAAAGATTTAGATAAACTGATTGTCTATGAAAAAGACGGAGTACTGAGTGATGCCTGGCATGCCAATATAGACCAAAATAATGAAAATGGTTCCATGGATGCAGTCATATTTCAAAAGGAATTTTCAGGTATTCTGACAGGGAACTTAGGAAAGTCCTATACATTTCTTCAGCCCGTGACACATGTCATGAAGCCAAGATTTAAAGTATCATTATTTTTTGGATTGACAGGCATTTTTCTCTCTTACTTGATCTGTATCCCTTTGGGGATAAGAAAAGCACTAAATCATGGATCTATATTTGATTTTGGATCCAGCGTTGCAATATTTATTGCCTATTCAATACCCGGGTGGGCTCTGGGTGGGGTTTTACTGGTTATATTTGGGGGAGGCAGTTTTTTTGATTTCTTCCCACTCGGTGGATTCAGAAGTCCAACGGAAGTCTGGGAGACATTGACTCCGATTCAAAAAATATTGGATCAGCTTCATCATATGATTCTGCCAATCATTGCCTGGACCATAGGAAGTTTTGCGACTATGACTGTGTTAATGAAAAACAGTTTATTGGAAAATTTAAGTCAAGACTATGTGAGAACTGCCTTTGCCAAAGGATTAAAAGAAAAACGAGTCATTTGGCTGCATGCCATGAGAAACAGTCTTATTCCGATCGCTTCCGGTATTGGTCATATTTTGGGTGTCGTCATTGCGGGGTCTTATTTTATTGAGCGTATGTTTAATATTGACGGATTTGGAAGAATGGCCTTTGAAGCGATTCTCGCCAGAGACTATCCCGTAACATTAGGATTTTTAGTTATCGTAGTATTAATTCGTCTTGTAGGAAATATTATTTCAGATCTTGCATTAGCATCGGTAGATCCAAGAATTAGATTCAAGTAATGGTTGAAGTGAAAGACAACCAGGAACTACACGAAACTGTCCTCAGAAAACGTTGGAAAAAGTTTAAGGGCTTGAAAAGAGGGTACTACTCTCTGGTCATCTTGATGTCCTTATATATTCTTTCATTTTTTTTACCATTATTGATCAATAATCGTGCACTCATCGTTAAGTATGATAATGAATATTATTTTCCAATTATCTCTGGCTATATCCCTGGAAAAACTTTTAATCAGGATGTACCAGGAGAAGCACGCTACAGGAAACTGAAAGTTCAATTTCAAAATGATCACCAGAACAGCAATTGGGTTATCCTACCTCTGTATCCATATTCTCCTTTCGAAGATATAACCTACGAAGGCAATAAAATGTTTGAATCGCCAAACAGTATCCACTGGCTGGGTACAGATAATACTGGAAGAGATGTATTTGCGAGATTGTGTTATGCATTTAATATATCCATATCATTTGCGTTACTTCTGACGATTATTAATTACATTGTTGGTATCTTAATTGGAGGTGCAATGGGCTATTTCGGAGGGAAATTTGATTTATTCTTCCAGCGTCTAATCGAAGTCTGGTCCAGTCTGCCTATGCTATTTGTAATCATTATTATTTCATCGATTCTGAAACCTTCCTTTTTACTCCTGATTGGTATTTATACACTTGTAAACTGGATTAGTATGACCTACCTAATTCGTGCAGAATTTTACCGAGAAAAAGCAAAACCCTATGTGGCAGCAGCCTTAAGCATGGGACAATCAGATTTTAAGATTATGTTTAAGCATATACTGCCGAATTCATTGGTACCAGTCATCACCTATTTCCCTTTTTCAGTTGTTGCAGGAATTTCAGCTTTAGTTGGGCTAGACTATCTCGGCTTTGGGCTAGCACCGCCCACACCATCATGGGGACAAATGCTTGACATTGGGCTTTCAAATATCTCAAAATGGTGGATGGTTTTCTCCCCTGTATCTGCACAATTTTTTACACTACTATCAATTGTATTTATTGGTGAAGGGGTTCGAGAAGCTTTCGATCCTAAGGTATACTCGAGATTGAGATGAGCAACAATAAATTAATCGAAGTAAAAAATTTGAAAACGTATTTTCAAACAGAAGCTGGAGTTGCTAAGGCGGTTAATGATGTCAGCTTTGATATTTATAAAGGAGAAGTATTGGGCATTGTAGGAGAGTCGGGTTCCGGAAAATCTGTAACATCCTTATCAATTAATCGTCTAATACCTAATCCGCCCGGCGAAATCGTAAGCGGTGAAGTGATATACAATGGCGTGAATTTGCTGGATTTAAGCTACGAAGAAATGAGCCAATACCGTGGTAAGCATATTTCAATGATCTTCCAGGAGCCAATGACGTCTTTAAACCCCGTTTTGAGAGTCAAAACTCAGATGAATGAAATTCTTATTCATCATGATAAATTAACGGAAGAAGAAGCAACAAAGAAAAGCATTGAAATACTCAATTCTGTAGGGATCCCGGACCCAGAAATAAGGATCAATGACTATCCACATCAATTCTCTGGCGGTATGAGACAGCGAATTATGATCGCAATGGCCTTACAATGTAATCCCGCACTATTAATTGCGGATGAACCAACCACTGCGCTTGATGTAACAATACAGGCGCAAATTTTAGATTTGATGATGGGCCTTAAAAATAAAAGGGAAGATGCAGCAATATTGCTTATTACTCACGATCTGGCAGTGGTAGCTGAGACTTGTGACCGTGTAATTGTAATGTATGGCGGTGTGATCCAAGAAATTGCCGATATACATGAATTATTCAATAATCCTGTTCATCCCTATACCAAGGCATTGATGGAATCAATACCTAAAATGAATGAAAGTACGAAAAGGCTGAAAGCCTTGAAGGGCATGGTACCATCAATTATTGAAATGGGTGATGGCTGTAAGCTTTGTTCACGATTCGATGCTGATGAATGTGCCTGTAGCGGCACCGGAATAGAGCCAGATCTGATTGAGATAAAAGAAAATCATTTTGCACGTGTAAAGCCGGAAATTCTTCAATAATGAACGAAAGCAGTCCAATACTAAAAGTAAATGATCTTGTAGTTGATTTTCCAATTTTTGGTGGACTATTGCAGAGAAGAATAGGTGCAGTGCATGCTGTAAAGGGAGTTAGTTTTGAGCTAATAAAGGGTGAAACTCTAGGCATTGTAGGTGAATCCGGTTCTGGAAAATCTACACTTGGAAATGCAATCTTAAATGTACTTCGCTTAACGGCACCGGATGTTAAAATTAAAGGTGAAATATCTATATCAATGGATGGAAGTGAGATAGAACTACTTGGACTCTCAAGGTCGAGCATGAAACCCTATCGAAAACATATCCAGATGATTTTCCAGGACCCCTATTCGTCTCTAAATCCGCGGATGCTTGTTAAGGATATCATTAGGGAGCCACTCAATATCAATACAAATCTCTCCGATACAGAAAAGGATGAAAAAGTTGATTGGCTGTTAAATAAAGTTGGTTTATCGGTTGAACAGTCAAACAGGTATCCTCATGAATTTTCTGGCGGCCAGCGTCAGAGGATTGGCATTGCAAGGTCTTTGGCCACAGATCCGGAAATAATCATAGCTGATGAACCGGTGTCTGCGCTGGATGTGTCCATCCAGGCTCAGATCATTAACCTGATGATGGATCTACAGGATGAGTTAAATCTTTCCATTATTTTTATTGCGCATGATTTATCCGTTGTAAAACACATTTCTAACCGAGTCGGGGTTATGTATAATGGTGAACTGGTTGAAATAAACAATACGGATGAAATTTTTAATAACCCACAGCATGATTATACAAAAGAATTATTAATGGCGATACCGCAGCCTGACCCAAAAGGCAGAGAAGAAAGAAAGATTTCTCGTTTAAATTCAAATTAAAAATGAAAGAAAGGTCTAACATGAAATACGGTGAATATCCTTATGAAAGAATTAATCTAGATGAAGCAAGGCAAAATATGTCCAGCTGGCTCACAAGGTTTAATAGTGCTGAATCATCGGGTGAACAAATTGCAGTTTTGAAGGAAGTGGATGAGTCAAGCCGAGAATATTCTTCCTACCAGGCCATTGCAAGTCTTAACTTTAATAAAAATATTAATGATGATGAAGCGAAGGCCGAAAAAGAATATTACGATAACATCGGACCTGAATATATGAAAATTCATAATGAATTGGATAAGGCTGTTAATACGTCACAGTTTAAGGAAGAATTGGCCGCAGAATGGGGCGAAACATTTCTAAAACAAATTGAAATGGATCTGAAAACATTTGACCCTGATATTGTAGAGATGCTCAAAGAAGAAACTGAACTTAGAAATCGATACACTCAAAAAATTGGCGGTGCTCAAATAGAGTTTAAAGGTGAAGCATATAATTTGGCAGGTTTAGGACCTTTCCATAAAGATAAGAGCCGAGAAGTAAGAAAAGAATCTTACCAGGCCAGATTTAAATGGTTTGAAGAAAATGGAGAATTTTTTGACGAATTGTATGATAAACTGGTGAAACTTCGTCATAAAATTGCAACGACTTTAGGCTTTGAAAATTTTGTTGAGCTGGGGTACATGAGAATGAGTCGGTCAGATTATGGTTCCAAAGAAGTTGCCAATTTTAGAAAGCAAATTGTTGACCATGTAGTTCCAGTTGTAAAAAAGCTGAACCAACAGCGAAAAGAAATCCTGGGTCTAGATCACCTATATTTCTATGATGGCATCAACTTTAAAGAAGGGGATCCGACACCAAAAGGAACTCCGGATGAATTGGTAGAACGAGCTCAAAAGATGTACCATGAATTATCTAATGAAACTGGTGAATTCTTTGATATCATGGTGAACGAAGATCTCATGGATTTAGTGAACCGGGATGGTAAGATGGCAGGTGGCTTTTGCACCGCATTCCCCAAGTATGAGCGTCCATACATATTTTCTAATTTTAATGGAACAGATCATGATATAACTGTATTGACGCATGAAGCGGGACACGCATTTCAGTGTTATTCTAGTCGAGAGCAGCCTCTTTCCAGTTATCTATGGCCGACCATGGAATCTGCAGAGATTCACTCTATGAGTATGGAGTTCTTTACCTGGCCCTGGATGAAAGAATTTTTTAAGGAAGAAACAGACCGGTTCAAATATAAACATATTTCCGGTAGTTTATCCTTTTTACCTTATGGCGCATGCGTAGACCATTTTCAGCACTGGGTGTTTGAAAACCCTGATGCCACTCCAAAAGAAAGAAAAGAAAAATGGCTGGAGTTGGAATCCATATACTTGCCTGACAGAGACTATGATGATATAGCCTATGCAAAATCCGGTGGCCTATGGCAGGGACAGCTTCACATTTACCAGATGCCATTTTATTACATCGACTATACCTTAGCACAGACCTGCGCGTTTCAGTTTTGGATGAAGAATGAAGAAGACAGTGATCAAGCCTGGGAAGACTATTATCGTTTGTGTCAGGCAGGTGGAAGCCTCCCGTTTACGGGATTGGTTGAATTAGCTGGCTTAGAGTTACCTTTTAACGATGGCTGTTTAGAAAAAGTGGTGGGAAAAGTGACCAACTGGCTGGAAAGCATCGATGTCTCAGCATTATAATTGAACTATGAAGAACATCGGAATAATAGCACTTACGTCTGTTCTTATGGCGGCAGATCCCGAACCGCTAAACGAATACGTTACTCATTATTTACTACTAACTCAGAGTAAAATGATGGACAGCCCAACAGTTTGGCAGGATGTACGACAGGGTTATCTCCGCAATGAAGCTATATATTTTTCCGATGTATTAATTGACAGCATGGTAATAGGGTTATCTTCCTATGATGTAGTGGTTAAACATATTCCTAAAGTTGATCAATTAAGGCAGGAAGTGTTAGAAGGTAAAGATTTTGATTATAAGATAATTGTTCCATCGCCACCCATGGTCAATGTGAATTATTTTTCTTCTTCTTCGTCCAAGTAATCGCTGGGATCGATATCTAATTCTTTAAAAATCATTTTAGCAATTTCTTCAGCTGCTTCATCTTCTCTAAATCCATCACGCAATAATGCATTATAAGCATTTTCTAGGACAGTGATGTCCTTTTCATCGGAAAAAATATTATCCAATATGGTTGCAGGGACTTTGAAATCTCTTAGACGTTCGTATATATTTAAGCGTTCAATATCCATGGCTGAAGCTACAGGATAATTTGGAGTGATAAATCAAAAAAGGTAAATTGAAGCTTGGAATTCATACTGTAAATTCCGTCGCAAATTTTTAAGAAAAATACGATCTATGGCGTCGTACCCAAGTGGCTTAAGGGGGCGGTTTGCAAAACCGATTTAGCTACAGTCGAGAAAACTTATTTTCCCTCTAAAAAACACCTCTCATTCATCATCATAAGTAGTAGTAAGTTGTAGTAAATATGACACATAAATGACACACTATATTGCATATACATACGGTCTAAATGTTTCTACCTTTTTGTGCATATATCTCCAAGTTACATCATCCATTTTAT
>PBKF01000004.1 GCA_002722105.1 Fidelibacterota bacterium | reverse complement strand
ATTAAATCTAATCGTTAAAACATTTTCCTACTTGTTTTATATTTAAAGCTATGATGAGTTGGCTCCCCGAAGAATATACAGCAATTCTTTCAAACCGCATACTTCAAAGCATTTTCATTGTCTGCGCGGCTTTGGTCGTGGCTAAGATAACAGATGTGGTCTTTACAAAAATTTTTCAAAAAGTTGTCGATAAAACAAAAACCAACTTAGATGATAAGATTCTGCAATTACTTCATCGACCTATATTTTATTCTATTTTATTTATTGGTTTTTCTATGGCGGTCAAAACGGCCACCCTACCAAATTATATTGATTTCGCCTTGGTTGGAATTTTCAAAACAATTACAATTCTTATCTGGTTATTTGTTGGAATGAAAATTTTGGTGATTTCTATGGAATGGGCTGTGCGGAAAACTACAAATCCACTTCTACAGCAAAGAACCCTTCCTTTATTTAACAATCTGGGAAAAATCGCAATCGGTCTTTTTGGAACGTATTTTATCTTTTTAAGCTGGGATATTAATATTAATGGTATTTTAGCATCAGCCGGCGTCTTAGGTGTTGTGCTTGGTTTAGCAGCAAAAGACACAGTAGCAAATTTCTTTGCTGGTATTTTTCTAATGGCAGATTCACCTTTTAAAGAAGGAGACTATATCTTGTTGGAAACAGGGGAACGTGGTTATGTAAAGCAAATGGGGCTTCGCTCTACTCGATTCATGACACGAGATGATATTGAAATAACTATCCCTAATTCTGTTATTGCTGCATCTAAAATCGTCAATGAAAGTGGTGGTCCTGGAGAAACAGAACGTGTAAGAATAACGCTTCATGTGGGTTATGATTCAGATATTGATGCAGTTAAGGAACTTTTAGTTCAAATCGCCCTGGCTAATGAAAATGTTTTAAAAATACCAGTTCCTAGAGTTCGATTCCGCGAGTTTGCCGATCATGGTCTAAAACTTCAGGTATTATTCTGGATTCATAAACCAGAAATTCGAGGTAGAACCGTTGATGCGGTCAACACTGAGATCTATAAACAATTTTCAGCGCTAAATATTTTAATTCCCTACCCAACTATGAAGGTAATATTACCAGGAGAGCGGGGAAAGAATAATTAATTTTTTAAAAACCTTATTCAGATTGATACAGTCTTTTCACCCAATTGGCATCTTCATCTGATAAAATATCTCCCAGTGTTGCCGCTATTTCTACCTGTGTAATATTCCGCTGACCCAACAAAACACACCCGGTTGGTGAATCGGAAAATAGTGCATTTACTACACCGTGCATAACGGGGTGGGGGTGACTAGGAAACCGTTCCTTTAATTTTTCTTTATTATTCTGCATTTTTTCTAGTATTACTTTATCAGTAAATGCAGGTTCATTTTGTCTAAAGTCACCGTCATCGAAAGATGCTGGTTTCTTGTATTTTCCAGTAAGAAGTCCATGTTTAATTGGCGAAAAAAAACAAACACCTATATCATATTTGTTCACATGATTTTTTAAACCCGTAGCTTCATAAGCGTCAACCATTACATTTCTATAAGGCTGTACAACATCAGGATCACACCTTTCAATAAAATTTAAAATTTTATCTGAAGACCAGTCAGATAAACCAATAAATCTTGTTTTTCCTTCATGTTGAAATTTTCTAACGAGATCTATTGCATCATCAAAATATTCTTCATTATTGCCAAAGTTGCAATGATGGAGATATATAAGATCTATACAGTCTGTCTTTAAGTTTTTCAATGAACGTTCTATATTCTGTTGCATTTGCTTTGGGTGGTACCAGTGGGAATATGAACCCATATCCCATCCCACTTTTGTGGCCAGAAAAATATCATTTCTTGGGATATTATTCCACATAGAACCTATAATTTGTTCAGATTTTCCATTACCATATACATCTGCTGTATCCCAATGATTAATGCCCAATTCCCAAGCTCTTTTCAATCCGGCTGTGGAGTCATTATCAGATTGGCCGGCCCACCCCACAGAATGTTTGCCGCTTTTGTTAGCACCGCCATAAGACCAGGTACCTAAACTGATGGCCGACACTTTCACACCGGTCCTGCCTAAAGTAATTTTTCTCATGGTATTCCTATTAGAATCAATACGAAAGTTACAGATTTCATTATACTTTTTTACATGTTATGAAAAAAGAGAAATTTAAAATTCTTGATATTGGGCATAAAAATCATAATATGGAGCAAGCCCTTTCATTGTTGGAATCTACAGTAAGTCAATCTGCTTTTGATGGGCGTATCCGTGCAATTAAAATTATAACTGGTCATGGTTCAGGCGCATTGCGTAATGCTGTTCGTAGCTGGTGTAAAGATCAAGAAGGTCGGTTCCAAGCGGTGATTAACGGAGAAGATTATTCCCTATTTAACAAATATGCAGCTGATATGCGCGCTGATTGCGATTTGAAACATGATCCGGATTATGGACGAGGCAATAGAGCTGTAACGTATATTTGGCTCTGGTAGGAACCCCAAGGAAAATCATATAAATTTTCGCAACTGAATTACTGAATTTTGGCTTTAAAGTCTTCTAAATACGATCATTTATTTAATAATGTTATTCCTAATGCTGTGACTGGAATACGCATATTTAGTCATGGCGATGAATACATTAAACTCCAAGTCTATGATAGTGTGACCAATCTTGAAAATAGAATTTGGGCGGAATTATATCAAAATCTTGAATTATTATTGGATCAATACGCATCGAGAGAATATTTACTGGGCGTAAGATCCTTGCCAATCCCTAATAATATGTTTCCTAAATTTGAAGCAATTTCTCCTTTAATTGAAAATTCAACTGGATGGACATTGATCCCTGTAGCAGGTTTCCTAAAAGAGGATTTATTTTTTGAAGTGAGTAAAAAAAGAGAATTTCCTGTAACAGATATCA
The DNA here is from genome assembly GCA_002722105.1 of Fidelibacterota bacterium. The sequence continues at coordinate 18,107 of PBKF01000004.1, read as the reverse complement.
TCCGTCGTTCTCCAAGATTTGAAGAAAAATATGCTGGGGTGAATATTCAAAATGATGAAGGTTATACACCCGAGCCGGATATTTTTCATGATATCCAAGGGCACGTTCCATTCTTAATGAATAAAAAATATGCAGATTTTATGTGGGAAATAGGTGTATTAGGAGATCAAATTTTGAAAGATGAAAAAGGACTTGGCCCTGATTTAGTTGCACATAATTTGAAACGTCTTCAGAACTATGCCTGGTGGACCTATGAGTTTGGACTGATAAAAAACAGAGGAGACTCAGATCATTACCGTCGTATAGCTAATGATATGGATTACGAAATTTATGGTGCGGGAATTATTTCATCTTTTGATGAAGTAACAAATGTGGTTAAATGTGCTAAGGGAGAATCAAAACGATCAAAATTTTTACCATATGACATAGAAGAGATTGTTATGACCTGTTTTGATTATAGTGAAATTCAAGATAGATATTATGTAGTAGACTCTATGGATTATTTATAAGAATCTTTTCATCAAAACCAAGAATTATTTTTTTTTCATGGTTGAATACTGATAGTTTTTATTTAAAAAATATAAGTTTTAAGTCTTTAGGGTAAGGTCTTATAAATTCTTGACACATTGAACATTTGGCGGTAAAATCTTTTAGCTTTAGCGCAATTTGTTGCTAAAAGTGTTCATAATCCGAGGTAAAACATGACACTATCAAAAAGCCTTCAAAAGCGAGTTGTATTCGCTACAGCCCTCTTTTTACTCTTAGGGACCACTGTGTTTGCCAAGAGCACACTTTCCGGGAGAATTGTCAATTCGGAAGGTAAAAAAGTTAAAAAAGCCGTATTGACCCTTCTTTCTGGCGGTGAGGTTGTTGCAGAGGATAAAACTGGTGGTAATGGAAAATTTAAATTTAAAAAGTTGAAAGATGGCGATTATGTCCTGCAAGCATCACATGACGAATTTGGGTCTGCTGAAATGATTGTTACCCTTTCAGGGAAAAAGGATGTTGGGGACTTGACCCTTTCGACAGAGGAAAAGCCAACTGAAGCATCTGCAGATGTTGTGAGCAAAGGCCAATCAACTACCGAAAAGACTATTAAAAGACCAGAGCAAATTTCTGTTACTGTACCCCAAACTATGGAGGCTATGGGAAGCCCCAGTAAAGACTTTATCCTAAATGAATTAAATTTTGAGATTAAAAAACTTTCTGCGGAATTCAAGCATCTTTCACAGGAAATTGATGATTTGAAAGCTTTAAGTAAAATGTGGGTTAACCCACTTACTATTTATTCTAAAGAGATAATTTTAAAAAATGGCAGCACTGTATTTGGGAAAATTATCTATCAAGATGATAAATCATTAAAGGTAGAAACTTTGGTGGGTTATCTGATTGTCGATCGTGAGCAGGTTGTTCGAATTGTGGATAACGTTATTACCGAGGATACCCAGGAATATGTACCGGAGCAAATTCGAGAAAGTTACACACCGCCCCCAATGCCAAAACTAGCACAACCTAAATATGCATCTGCCAATTCTTCTAGTCGGAATGCTAGTGCAAAATTTTCTGCAAATTGTGTATTGGTTGGCAATATTTCGGAAAAAAAGGATGGGCAAGGTAATATTATTTTTAATGGTGAAATTAAAAACATCGGTGGGCGTAGGGCTGATTTTGTTAAAGTAGATTTTGTGTTTCGTAAAAACTGGAGCGGTGAAACAAAAACACTTACAACTTTTGTAAAAGGCTCTTATAATACATTTGAAACAGGAATTGTATCAGATGCTAGTTTGTTGCCTGGGGCAATTGGAAAATTTGATCTCTATGTTCCACAGGATTTTGGTGCTTTTATCGGCTATTCTTATGTGATTGATTGGGAGGAATATCAATAATGCATATTGCCACATGGCAAAAGGAATAGGAGGTATATTGAAAGGTCAAATCAAATATTTTTCTGTTCTATTGCTGCTATTGACCACAATGGTATTGTGTTCTACGCGAGTAACCTATACTCGTCCGGGGCTTATGATGCGAGTTCCCACATCAAGCAACACAAAAACGCCTTATTTATTTCGGACAGGTTTTGGCACAGAGATTCACAACTTTGATCCATTTAATACAGCCAAAGGTGTTTATTTTGATATAGAATTAAATAAAGGTTTTGCTTTTGGCTTCTCTGCCGTACAGGGAGGCGATACTACCAGAACATCTCAGATTTCTGAATCTCAATATACACCTGCAGTAGAATTTGGTTTTCATTTTCAGCAGCGTGTTTTTACTTATAATGATATATCCTTATCAGTAGGATTACAGGATGTTGTTTTTCAAAGTGATCAAACTTCAGACGAGATTCTTAGTCTCAACACATCACTTTTGTCCTTTTTTACTGTATTGGCTAGTCAAAAAGATTTAGGTGAATATAAAATGAACACCTACATGGGTTTTGGTACAGGTGGGTTAGCTCCTATGGATACTATAGAAGTTGATCCTGATTCTGCTACTACTAATGCTGGTGTTTTTCTTGGATTTGTATTGAAGACTCCGTACTTCGCAAGACGGGGTGGAATGGATATTGTGGGTGAATTCGACGGGACAGGTGTCAATGTGGGACTCCGCATCCCCCTTACCTCGGATTACCGCCTGAACTTAGGGTTCACCCACATTGAAAGATTGCCGGATTGGGACAAGCGGTATTGGGTTGGTCATCCAGGATTTACACTGGGGCTCGATATGGCTGTTCCAAGAGCACCCAGACGCAGATTAGAAGTAGGACCATCCGGGCCAACTAATTTGTATGGGCCTTTAGGAGTTGCGCCTGGGATGGAGAATGTACCGTTACATCGGGACTCCACAATAACTATGGCTAATATCGCCGTTGAAACTCTACGAGATTCCATGGCACTAATGAATAATGAAATGAGAAACCTTTTAGTCCGATTATCGGCAATGGAACAAAATTCTAAATTTTTGACTGATTCATTGAATTCATTACAGTTAGAAACAAATGTTTCAGAAAAAAACATGAATGAAGCATTAAGACATTTATCTAAGTCATTAAGATACTTTTATGCTGGAGATTACCGGGAGGCTTTGAAAGAAGTAGACCTGGCTTTAGAATTAAATCCTAATTTGGCGTTAGCCTATGCCCGCAGAGGGTCAATCTATTATAAATTAGGGGATGTCCAGAGAGCTACTATTAATTGGAATTTGGCACTACGATTGGATCCAGAGTATACAGACGTGAGGAATATTCTAAAAGCTCTACATGAAAATAAAATAAAATCAGCAAGTTTGAACGAGGAATAATTTTATGGATATTGCTCTAATTATTGGCGTTGTACTAGGAATGGTTTTTATGGTAGGCAGTATTGCCTATGCATTATTTGTTGAGGGTGCCGCAGGTGGCTTTGGCAACTTTCTTTCCATTCCAAGTTTTGGAATTGTATTTGGAGGTATGTTGGCATCAGTTATGGTTGCTTTTCCAATGTACCACGTTGCTGCGCTTGGTAAAGCTATAGGAGCTGTACTAAAACCTGCAGATGATAAAATGGGACCTTTAGTAGATGAAGCATGTGAAATTGCTGAATCTGCCCGAAAAGGTGCCGCTGATCTTGAAAAGGCTGTGGATACCATTAGAACTTATTTCTTTAAAGATGGTGTCCAAATGGTTGTAGATGGCTATTCACTAGAAGAAGTAACTGAAATTATGGAGACTAGAATTGAATATCGTGAAAAACGCGAAAAGGTACAGACTGACATGCTAAAAGCAATGGGTGACTTATCTCCTGCATGGGGCATGGTTGGTACTTTGATAGGTTTGGTCCTGATGTTGGCGGGTTTTGGTGGTGAAGGTGGAGCGGATAATTTAGGTGGGGGTATGGCAGCGGCTTTGATTACTACTCTTTATGGTGCAGTATTTGCAAATTTATTTTTTCTTCCTATGGCTCAAAAAATGGGAAATAAGACCACACAAACATCTATGTCAGCATGTCTATTGGTAGAGGCTTCCAGACTCATTCATCAAAAAAAACACCCTTTAATTGTTCGAGAAAAGTTGAATTCCTTTATTCCCCCTTCGGAGTGGAAACGGGAGTAATCTAAATGGCTATGACACCAGGTGAAAAAAAGGCCTTTGGCAAAGGTTTTGAAGAAGGGGTAAACTCAGTAGAAGAGGGCTTGCCGGGTTGGTTTGGTACCTTTGCGGACATGATGACACTTCTTTTTGCCTTTTTCGTACTTTTGGCAGCAATCTCAACCATGGATCCTGTTAAATTACAAGAAATGGCCAATTCACAGGGGAAGTCATTGGGGAGTAAAATCAAGGCTGAAGGTAAAGCTGAAGAAGAAGGTGAATTTGAGCCAATCGAAAATTTAGCCCAAATGAAAAAAGAGCTGCAGGAAGCCATAGAAGAAATGAAAAAAGAAAACCCTGCGGGTGATCCACCAATTGATATTCAGACTAGTTCAAAAGGGTTGATAGTTAATATCAAAGGAGACTTTGCATTCCCATCTGGTAAAGCAGATATGAAAACTGAACTAAAAGGCTTAATGGATGAGGAGATAATTCCAAGAATATTAGCAAGCCCTTTTCAAGTTGAAGTTGCAGGGCACTCTGATGCTGACCCTATGCCTCCTAAATGGAAGAAGTTTTATGCCAGCAATTGGGAGCTTTCTGCTGCCCGTGGAGCAACTTGTGTAAGGTATATGATAGAACAAGGAGTACCTGCTCCCAGGCTTTTAGCTGCAGGTTATGGAGATTGGTATCCTAAGGGGTTAGATAGTATAAAAAAAGTTAATCCTATGTATAATCCCTTAACATTGACTTGGGAAGAGCCGGTTATAAGGACTGATAAAGATGGCAGGGAATTCAATATGCCGACAGTAATGTCCTTAAATGCTAATAAAAAACAAAAGGCTTTGAATAGAAGAATTCAAGTTACATTTATTAATCCTCCTCATCATGGAAAAGGGCGTTCAGGCACCAGTTATGATGAATAAAATTATTCAACCCGTATTCATATGCGGTAAAAACACATACCAAGGAGTTTCACATGAATAAGGTGAAAACACATAAAATATCCATCATTGGAGCAGTTATAGCGGTCACACTGCTCATTGGGCAAGGAGGAGGATACCTATCTCAAAAACTGATGGTGGAAAATAATATTCGTGGACGAGTAAAAGATGCTTTGTCCAAAATAATTGATTCCCAAAAGTATGTTATCAATGTTGATGTGGAATTAGAAGTTCTGGATGAAGTAAATGAACAGATCACGGTTTTTTCTCAACGCGATACTGATAATCGGGCTCCAACAACACCTGCAGAAAAAACAGCAGATGCGCTTGTCAAAATTCAGAAAAAAATGGCGATGGAGACTCAACAATCAGAAGAAAGTTATTCAGTAGGGCTTCCAATTCCGGGATTTGAAGTAGATGTTACCAAACCTAAAGCTGATGTATCATCTATTACTCAATCAACGCCTATATCCCCCAGAACAATGGAGCCGATGGATCGTACGACAGGTTCTGATAAATCAGATGAAGAAATGGTGGATAAGGTACTGTCACGCAAGCGTCCTTCACGAGCGCAAGTGAAGCGTATGGACTTAACACTTATTCTTCAGGAAGGTGCAGCGCCTGAATTAATTGAAAATATTCGTCAGCTTGCAATGGCTGCATCTAAGTTTGATCGCAACCGCGGAGATAAACTTACTATAATGACTGCCAGTTTTAAAGAGCGGAGAGACCAGCGATCTGCTGAGCAGATTATGTTAAAAAATATTGCTGAAAAAATTGATCTTTTAGAGAAAAAACGAGTTGCTGAAAACACAGATTGGCGAGATGAAATACAAAAATATCGTGATGAAGAGACAACTCGACGCCAAGAAGATAAATCTTTCTTTGAAAAACAGCTTAACCAGATGGAAGAACAAGCAAGGGCAGAGGCCTATGCTCAAGAAAAGAAAGAAATGCTTCGACGAGACTCCTTGAAAGTTGCCAAACTGAATAATGAAATTTCTGCATTGAAAGATATGCTAACTATTACACATGAAGAAGATGCTGAAAAGCAATCAAAGGTGGATTCCACCCGCTTTGCAATGCTGGATAATGAGTTGCAAAGTCTTAGACGAATGCTGCTTCAAGCTATTTTAAAAGATTCTATAGAAGCTCAGCAGCAAGCACAGGCACAAATCGAATTAGAATTAGCATCTAGAGAAGAAGAAAAAGCAAAGCGTGATTCATTAATTGAAGAAAAAATAATGGCACTTGAAGGTGTGCAAACAGAATTAGATGCACTACAAGCTGAGCGATCAGAAGGCTTAGGCACTTCCCAATTATTATTAATAGCTTTTGGACTTTTATTAATAATTCTTATGGTGGCACTTGTTTTTGTTATGAATCGTAATAAGCAACAAGCGCCTATGCCCCCATGGATGTATCCACCACCACGTCAGCGCAGGAAAAGGCCAAAGAAAAAGCTAAACAAAGCAAAAAAAGAAGAAAAAGATGAACCAATAAAGGACGAAATAAAAGAAGAGCCAAAAGAAGAGCCAAAAGAAACACCTGCCGCTATACAAGAACCGGTAGTGCAGCAAGCTACGGGTGATGATCCAAATGTATTAAAAAGCGAAATTGATGATATCCGAAAATCGGTTGTATCTATGAGTGTGGGGCAACCAGAAAGAACTGCATCCATTGTTAAAGAATGGTTAGAACAGCCGGCACCGGAGCCTCCTGCAGCACCTGAAACACCTGATGATGGTGGCGCTGAAGAAGAGGACGAAGGCTAAGAAGAAGGAAAGAAATTATGATCAATGATTATCACATGCTCTCAGGACTTCAAAAAGTAGCTATCCTTTTTTCTGTTGTAGGGGAAAGCCTTGCGCTTTCTCTAGTAAAAGGATTGTCAAAAACAGAAGTTCGAAAAATTCGATCTACTTTGCGTGAAATGGGTTCTGTATCCTTCTTAGTGAAAAAAAGGGTTATGGAAGAATTTTATTTTGGATTTTTAAGTGAACAGTTTAATAACAATACCCAAGAAGATGGCCCTATCCAACCTTTTGAATTTTTAACAGAATTGCAAGATGAGCAATTACTAGCCTTGTTAAATAAGGAGGACTCACCGGTTGTAGCAATGGTTTTAGCTCAACTTGAGCCTGAAAAAAGGATGCTAATTCTGGATAAAGTAGATCCAATTGAAAAAGGTCAAATTTTGATAGAATTAGGCTCATTAGAAAATATTCCTTTGGAAGGCATAATTGAAGTTGCAGCTCGATTAAAGGAAAAATCTTCTTATTTACCTCGAACTACAGAATTTTCTCGTGGCGGCGCAAAAGAAATAGCTGATTTAATTGGTGAAATGAGTGCCGATGATGCTGAAAGGTATATGCAGACCTTACAAAATGAAAATCCAGAGCTTTATAAAGAAGTTAAATTGCTTGTGCTTACCTTTGAAGACATTCTAGGTAATTTCCCAGATGGGATATTGCGTGACCTGATGAACTCTGTTGAGCTGGATGACTTGGCAATGGCAATGAAAGGCATTGATCAAGAAACTGTGGATAGGGTAATAGGGAATCTTCCACAAAAGAAACAGGCAATGTTTGAACCGGTTGAAGGACCAAAGCCTAAACGCGAAGTTGATAATGCAAGAAAGATNATAGTGTCAGCTGCCAAACAGATGGAAAAAGACGGAGNATTTAATTTAGCTGACATGATGGGTGGTGGAGAAATGGTCGAATAATTAAACAGTTTTCCTATAATTAATTAAAGANCCCCTTTTCAATGAATAGGGGTTNTTTATAATAATTACTTTATAATTTTATATGTGAAAACTCGTAGAATTATTCAAATCATAGAAGGTGTAAAAACCATAGATGGGGCAGGTGTACACCTTACTAGATTAATTGGTGCGCCAGATTTAAAGATGTTAGATCCATTTTTACTGTTTGACGAGTTTGGCACGGATAATCCAGATGACTATATTGCAGGNTTTCCATCGCATCCTCACCGAGGTTTCCAACTCTGGNTAAATCTTCCAAAAGAAAGAAAAATGATCGCACCAGNTTATCAGGATATCCACANGGACCAGATCCCTACAGTAATGAAAGAAAGAGTCCGCGCACGGGTCATTTNAGGGCAATATGACGGGATTACTGGNCCAGGAAAATCANACACCAGTACTCATTCTTGATATCCATTTAGAACCTAAAACAAAAACATCTGTTCATATTCCTAGGGGTTGGAATACTTTTGTATATATTTACAAGGGCGCTGTTTTCCTAAGTGAAATTTTGTCAAAAGGTCAACTAGCTGTTTTCACACAGGTAGGAGAAATGGTAATACAAACAGAAGATTTAGAATCTAAAGTTTACCTTGTAGCAGGAGAGCCGCTAAATGAACCAGTATCCCGCGGCGGACCTTTTGTCATGAATACAAGTGGCGAAATAATACAAGCTTTTGCTGATTATGAATCAGGTAAAATAGACTTGTAGGTTTTACCCTAAGCTTGCTTGGGCCGCCGCCAACCTTGCAATAGGCACTCGGAAAGGAGAACAACTTACATAATCTAAGCCACTCTCTTTGCAAAAATGAATAGATGAAGGGTCTCCACCATGTTCACCACAAATTCCAATCTTTAAATCATTATTTACACCACGTCCCAGCTTAACAGCCATTGAAACGAGNTTGCCTACTCCNGTTATATCTAAGCTTTGNAANGGATCGCCAGTTAAAACATTTCGTTCTAAATAGTCAGGTAGAAAAGAGGCTATATCATCTCGACTAAAACCGTAAGTTGTTTGNGTAAGATCGTTTGTGCCAAAACTAAAAAATTCTGCATGTTCTGCAATTTCATCTGCGGTCAGACAAGCNCTAGGAAGTTCAATCATAGTTCCTACTAAATATTCAAGCTTAATACCTAATTCATTTTCGATATCTTTTGCAACGGTTCGGATAATTTTTTCTTGATCTGTATATTCAGTAACGGTCCCTACAAGTGGAATCATAATTTCAGGAGATACAGAAACATTGTCTTGAGTGAGTTCAGCTGTGGCCTCTAAAATNGCTCTAGCCTGCATCTCTGTAATTTCTGGATAAGCAATCCCCAANCTACAGCCCCGATGACCTAGCATTGGATTTAATTCATGAAGTCCAGCAATGCGCTTTTCTACTTTGGAGGTTTCTAGGCTCACATGANTTGCTAATTCTTCTATCTGATTNCTTGTTAGAGTCATGAATTCATGAAGAGGAGGATCCAAAAGCCGTATAGTTACAGGCTTTCCTTCCATTGCTTTTAAGATTCCCTTAAAGTCTTCTTTTTGAAAAGGAAGCAGTTCCATCACAGCGGCTCTTCGGTCTGATTTATTATCAGCCAAAATCATTTTTCTCATAGCTAATATGCGTGTTTCATCAAAGAACATGTGTTCTGTACGACAAAGCCCGATTCCCTCGGCCCCAAATTGGATTGCCTGTGCAGCATCTGCTGGGCTTTCGGCATTAGTTCTTATTTTTAATGAACGAAACTCATCTGCCCATACCATTAATTCTTTGTATTCTTTATGAGTATCGGGGTCTGCGGGGATAAGATCTACCTGTTCTGCGTAAAGGTGTCCCACTGTACCATTCATGGTTACCCAATCTCCTTCTTTTAAAATAGTATCTCCAATGGATACTTCTTTCGCAGCTACGTTAATGTGTAAATCACTACAACCAACGATACAGCATTTTCCCCATCCTCGAGCTACTAGGGCAGCATGAGATGTCATCCCGCCTTTGGCAGTAAGAATGGCTTCAGCAGCATGCATNCCATGGACATCTTCTGGAGAGGTTTCTTCCCGTATTAAAATCACTTGTTCTCCCTTCTTGTGCCATTCTTCTGCATCATCAGCTGTAAAAACAACTCGTCCTTTAGCGCCACCAGGACCTGCTGGCAACCCTTTTGCAAGCAAAGTTGAATTTTTTTCTGATTCTGCATCTAGCATGGGATGAAGTAATTCATCAAGTTGTTCNGGATTCACTCGCATGATGGCNGTCTTCTTATCAATCAGGCCTTCGTTAGCCATATCCACAGCCATTTTAATTGCTGCACTACCATTTCGTTTTCCAACCCGAGTTTGAAGCATCCATAGTCTTCCTTCTTGGATCGTAAACTCAATATCCTGCATATCCCTATAATGTTTTTCTAAATTAGTTCGAATATTATCTAATTGTGTGTACAGTTCTGGCATAGATGATTCTAAGGAAGGCAGTTCCTGAGTATCTGCTGTTTTTGTTGCCTCATTTAACGGATTTGGTGTTCGTAGACCTGCCACCACATCTTCACCTTGAGCATTTGTCAGCCACTCTCCAAAAAATTTATTTTCTCCAGTTGCTGGGTTACGGGTAAATGCAACACCAGTGGCTGAATTGCTACCCATATTGCCAAATACCATAGATTGTACATTAATAGCGGTGCCCCATTCATCAGGTATATTTTCTATCCGGCGATAATTAATAGCTCGTACGCCATTCCAGCTTTGAAANACTGCTTTAATTCCACCCCATAGTTGTTCCATTGGTTCATCTGGAAATTCAGCATNCAGAGNTGTTTTTATTTCAGATTTAAATGAATTAGTTAGTGTTTTCCAATCATCAGCTNAAAGATCNGTATCGTTAGTGTAATTATTTTGCTTTTTATAATCATCAAGTAATGACTCTAGCCTATGGCGGATACCTTGACCGTCTTTCGCTTCAATCCCTGTAGCTTTTTCCATAACCACATCTGCATACATCATTATCAGTCGCCGGTAAGCATCATATACAAACCGGGGGTTATTTGTTTTTTTAATTAGGCCGGGTATAGTCTTTGTTGTAAGCCCAACGTTTAATACCGTTTCCATCATCCCCGGCATAGAAGAACGTGCGCCAGAACGAACAGACACTAATAATGGATCATTTTCATTTCCAAATTTTGTNCCCATNATTTTTTCAGTAAAGGAAAGCGCTTCATTAACTTCCTGATCTAATTCACTCGGGAAAGAATAATTATTATTGTAATAGTAAGTACAAACTTCTGTGGTGANTGTAAACCCAGGGGGNACGGGGATATTCAAATGATTCATTTCTGCAAGATTAGCCCCTTTCCCNCCTAATAAATTTTTCATGCCNGCTTTACCATCAGCTGTACTATTTCCAAACTGATATACGTATTTCATCGTATTATCTCCAATAAATTTATTGTGCTAAAAAAGGACTGAATTTAATAGATTAAAATGTAGGTGAGAAATAACGAATCTCTTTCAAATTACCATTTTTATCATAAAAGAACCATTTGTCTACCATTTTCCCATTGCGGTATGCACCCTGCATTTCTTTTCTAGACCTATCATAATCCCACCAGCTGGTCCAGGTAGCATCTTTTTTCCCANCAGCATAATATCCTTCTGTTAGTCTTCCATCTTTAAACCAAGCTGTCCATTTACCTTCTCTAGTTCCATCGCTAAATGTTCCCTCTTGAACCTTTTTGGAATTGTTATCCCAAAATATCCATAGCCCATCTGCATTACCCTCGCTTAAAGTGCCTTCTTTTTCTTTTACACCATTTTTATGAAAAAATGTCCAGTGACCATTCATAATGCCACTATCGTAAGTCCCATGAGATTTAATATGCTCATTGTCATACCACTCGGTCCACTTCCCATGTTTTTCCCCATTTTTATAACCACCTTGCTCTTGTTTCCCTCCGCTCCATGGCAAAGAAGGTTCTGGTTCAGGTATATCTACAAGAATAATTTCCGGCACATCTTTGCCGCTTGGGTACCATTTTACCCACTGACCATCTTTTTTACCTTTATTGGTGCGACCCAAAAACAAATAACCAACTTCTTGGTTTTCTTGAGTGATAATTCCAGTAAATGGGATTTCATCACCAATTTTATAAAAGATAGAATTACGCTCTACTAAATCTTCTAAGGCAATGTGCTCTAGTCCTGTTCCAAAATCAAATTCAAAATCTTTTTCACCCTTTGAATTCCAATAAGTCCATATACTTTCAGGTAATCCATCTTTGAAAAACCCTTCCCTTTGCATAGTGCCATCTTCATAATAATATGTAGTTAAACCTTCACGAATACCTGCCTGATGGAATCCCTGCTCTTTTATTTGGTCACTGCNGTGGTACCAAATAATCCAAGGGCCTTCTGGCGTATCAGACTTATATGTAGTCATCGTGCTACGATAACCATCTTCCCAATAAGTACTTGGGCCATCAAGTCGACCATGTTTATAATATTTTTCATCTTGTTTTTCCTCTGTTGTAAGCCACAGAGTTGATCTACCATCTCGCTTACCTCCTGAAAATGTTATTTCTTCAGAAACAGAGCCATCCGTCTCATAATACAACCANAGTCCATCTTGCTCATTTGTAATATAGTTTCCCTCTGATTGTTTTACACCAGTTTCATACCACCAAGTCCAAACGCCATTTTTCTTACCATCTAAGTAGTGNCCCTCCATTTCCTTATTATCATTAAGGTACCACCACCAATTCCATAGGACTTCCTCATTTTCAGCTTTATAAGTGCCTCCGTTATAGGACCAACTCCCATTGGTAAAAGTCAAATTATGATCGTGTTCATACCACCAGGTCCATTTCCCATGAGGTTTTCCTTTATGGTAAGTTTGTTCCATATGTAGATGGCCATTAGGATACCAGTATTTATAACTTCCATCCACGTTGCCCATATCAAATNTTCCACGTTCTTTTGGTAGACCNTCTTCATACCANAGNGTCCAATCACCGTGTTTTTTGCCGCGATAATAANCGCCTTCAACTTCTTTTTGTCCATTACGGTNCCATTGCACCCATTGNCCATCCCTCTTACCTGAAGAAAAGCGTCCCAATAAGAGATAATCTTTAATGCCGCCTGTTTCAANCACCATACCAGTATAAGGTTTATGTTGACCAATTTTATAAAAAATATCATCACGATTTTCCAATTCAGCAATACGAACCTGATCTAATCCCATTCCGTAATCAAATCCAAAATCCTTTGTCCCATCAACCTTGTAATAACTCCAAACCCCTTCTGGTTCATTATCTCGTATTACGCCTTCACGGTCTTTATTGCCATTATCATACCAAATAGTGATTTTACCATCAATATCACCATTCACAAAGGTTTCCTCTAATTTTTTATGATCTGAATTATTCCATTGAGTCCAGATTCCGTGTTTCACTCCAGTTTTATATGTTCCTTCACGATCTTTAACTCCATCTGGCCGCCACCAAATCCACTGACCATCCATTTCTCCATTACTGAAATTTTCCTGTGATTTCAATGTCCCATCATCATACCAAATTAACCATTGACCGTGTTTTTCACCTTGGTTGTATTCACCTTCTATAACTTTATAGTTATCTGTATTCCATTCCAACACCTGACCATTTTTAATTCCTTTATCAAAACTAATTTCTTTTGTTTTTCGGCCGTCATCAGCCCAATATGTCCATTTGTTATCTAGCTTATTTTCAGCATATTGTCCAGTTTTTTCCTTAACAATACCTCCTTCATACCATGATGTCCAATCTCCGTTTAATTTCCCATTTACGTATGTAGCTTGAAATTTTTTATTTCCATTTTCATACCATGATGTCCAAACACTGTCGCGTTCCCCTTGAGTAAATTTTCGTTCTGATTTTTTTGCACCGTCTGAGAACCATTGGATCCAAAGCCCATCTTGTTGCCCATCAACAAATCGAGTTTGTTCTTTTTTAATTCCTGTCTTATAGTACCAAACCCATAAACCATTTTGTTTACCATTATCATAAAGACCTTCTTCAGATCTATTTCCATTTTCAAACCAACGAATCAAAGTTCCGGCCAACTTACCACCTTGATAATTGGCTTCTTCCTTACGATTGCCATTATTATACCACATCGTCCATAATCCTTCTCGGTTACCAGATGTATAGGTGCCTTCCATTTTCATTTGAGGAGGGTCATAAAATGTGTCTCCGTCTAGATCTAGCAAAACAGTTTCTGTAGAATCCCAAACACCATTACCCTCACCCTCATCTTGAGTGTTGGGTTCACCATCTTCTCCAAAATCTTGATATACTTCTCCCTCGTACCAAAATGTCCAGAGTCCATCCCGAACTCCGTTGTTATAGTTACCATCGGTTTGAAGTGCCCCACTGGGGTAATATGTTTTCACCAACCCGTCGTTTTGAGCAAGCGCCGCTGACGACAGAATGATAGATAAAACCAGTATTTTCCGCATGGTCAAATCCTCATTATCTGAAAGTTGAAAAAGGGGAGGTTGTAATAGATGAAGGTTATTTCATCCCCCTCTCGGATACCTTTTGTATTAAAAGTTAAGATAATGAGACATTAAAGTCAAAAAATTGTGTAAAAAGTTCATTCACCCTTATTTAGACGAATCCAGAAGCTTTGTCCAAATTTATCATTAAGATTTATCAAGCCCTCATTTGAATTATTTGTTCCCAAAAAAGCTGTTTCCGTCTCAAATTTATTGTTTGTTCGCAGATAACCACCGCCATCTCGTCCATTGCCTAAATACGCAGTCATTTTTCCAAACTGATTATAAGTACGAAAATAACCACTACCGAGAAACGTTCCTGTTTCTCCTGCGGCATCATATACTCTTAATTGGCCAGAACTATCAGCTCCAGTTCCCAGATAAACAGTTTCTTGACCGTCGAAATTATAAGTTCGTAAATACCCACCTCCGCTGGATCCAGTCCCCAGAAACAAAGTTCGCTCGCCAAATTGATTATAAGCCTGGTAATATCCTTCACCTAAGTAGGATGATGTCAAACCTTCTTTGTTGTAAATGCGTAATTGCCCAGCATGGTCAGACCCAGTACCTAGATAAGAAGTTTCTTTTCCTGAATTATTGTAAGTGCGGATATACCCGCCACCCATGCGGCCTGTACCAACGTAAGCTGATTCATCACCGTTGCCATTATATGCCCTCATGTAACCTCCACCATCTTTACCTGTACCAATAAATAAAGTTGGTTCTCCATATTGGTTATAGGTTTGCATGTAACCGTTACCTAAGTACCCCATAATTACACCACGGTCATCTTCAATTGTTAGACTGCGCACTACTAAATGGCCTAATTCATCTGTTTTTGGACGAAGTCCTAAAGTCGAAAAAATAAACAGTGTACCCAAAACACCGATAATTATACTTTTTGGATCAATGGTTTTCATAACAATCTCCGGGAAATTTTATCATTGGAATCATCCTGAATTTACTCATATTCATAGGTTTGAAGCCTAACAGGAATTTTTCTATCATTTTGGCCTCGCCGCACCATATCATATTGTTTCATTTGTCTTAGTAATCCATTGGCGCCATATGAATATACATTTTTTTCTAGTAATGTTTCTTCCCCATCTAACACTGCTTCTATATATGGACGTCCCATATCATCGAGTAATAATTCCTTTTTTGAAATCAATTTCAAAGTAGAATCAGCAAGGTATTCATAATGTTTGAAATTATTATCATCATAAACTTTATTAATTGTTTCTTCTATTAATCCATCAGAGTTATAAAAAGTTGATTTAGTGCGTCTACCCAGAACATCATATTCAAAAGATATGGACCCTAGTGATTTGCCTAGCCTTTCTAAGGATACTTCGTGAGTCATTTGGCCTTGATTATCGTGAAAATAAATAGTCCTAAATATTACAGAAGGATCAAAGTATTCTTCGCGCTTATGAGGGAATTTTAGAGTATCTAGTTCATAAGTTGTTATTTCCAGAATATAATTATCATAAATTTCTTTGTGTTCTAAAATGGTTCCGGTAGAATCATAATCATAACTTTCTCCCCATATCATTTCTCCTGGATCTTCTTTTGAAACCATCATTTCTGGATTAATGGCTTTCTCTGGATTGTAACGAATACGTTTTATTAACATGCCACGATCATCATATTTTAAAAACTCTTTCCAATAAAGAGAGTCACCTTTCCCATAAAGAGCCGTACTGGTTCTTTTCCCTGTTCGGTTATTATTAAACCGGTAAGATAATACCATTTCTCGATCATAGCTTCTTTGTAGTTTAAGACCTTCATTTGGTCCCAAAACATATACGTATTTTTCACTGAGCGGGAGACTATGAGTATAAATTGTACTATCAACTAAAAACCCATTATTATCATAATTCATCACGATGGAATTTTTTAATTCCTGGGTTTCAGTGCCGAAGCTTGCAAACACATGATAAACCTTGATGGTGGTGGTTTTTCCATATAGGTTTGCAAAAAAGATTAAAATATACAACCAACGGGATCGATTTGAGAGAGACAGCATTGGTAAATTTTATAGAGTGAATTGGGAAAATTCAAATGATCAATAAAATAATTACATTACCCGCATAGCTTTAAATAATGACATCCAAAGTACTCCTAAAACATGATATTTATCACAAGATTGTATACTTATCCTTATAATATATCATCGGTAATCAATTCTTTTTTAATTTTACCATCATTAAAATGGCAATAAAAGAATTCTATCAATCAATTATGAAAGCAAATATAGGCTTTGCATTGTTTCACAAACTTCTTATTACTGTAACAGCCACTACTGCTCTTATTGCTGAAAACTATTTAGTAGATCTTCAATATATCGTTCGAGCGAATGGCATTGAAATGAGATTAACTTATTCATCCCCATTAAACAATGATAAAATTATTGCCTTAAAATCTCATCACAAAAAAATATACTTAACATTATTGGATGTAAAACATCCCATTGAACTTTTTCCTAGTATGAAACCAAACAGTCTTATTTCTAGTGTAGTTCTCGATGATTTTGATGGGTCTACCCAACTTGCCTTTATGTTTAAACAGCCCATAATAGATTATGGAATCATAAATACCCCTATAAACAATGAGTCAAGGCTATTTATATATTTATCTAGTTCAAAAAACCCATTCAATCTGGACACTCCATACCATCAAACCAAATTGCAACTTCGAAGTTTCCCTGAATATAAAGTGCAGGTATTTGATACAGCTTTTTCCCAAGCCCGAGATGAACTCGGAGCAAATGCAATTTTCAAATACAATAATAAATTCTATATAACAAATTATCTTGATGAGTATGCAGAAACTCCCATATCCGTTTTTGTTAAGGATGTCCAAGAGGGAGAAGTCAAACAAGAAAAAATTATAAAAAATTTAAATTTGATAACAACAAACACAGAAAAGAAAAAAGAACAAAACTCTGCAGAAGGGTTTGATCCACTTTTGAAACAATTATATAATCATTTGCCAAACACTCCATTAACTCCCCCAACACCTGCATTACAACCTGCGACAAAACAATATGCGATAGAGTCAAACAAAACAGCTATTATATCACAAACTGAGCATAAGACAAATGGAAGATCAGCAAAAGAAATTCCTATGGAGCCCATATATGAGACTCCTCTCAAAAGATTTGCAGAACCCCAAGTAGCTATGATAATCCAA
The DNA here is from genome assembly GCA_002722105.1 of Fidelibacterota bacterium. The sequence continues at coordinate 617 of PBKF01000004.1, read as the reverse complement.
AATGACTATCAAGTAAACAGTCATGTTTCAGATGATTTTTCTATTTTAAATCAGGTAGGATTTGAGCCTTCTATTGGTTTTCCTAAACAGGATTCCTCAGATATACCAGAAATAGTGGAGTGGATAGACCATGAAATCTTTGAACATATGGAAGCAACTACATTAGGTTGGCAATCTCCAAAAGAATTAAATGTTCCTGCATTTAAGCGGAAAGAATTACCGCAATCAGAATTAGACAAAAAACAATGGTATCAAATTAAAAAAAATTATAAAGATAAAATAAATGCAGGAATAAGAGTCACATCTAATATGGATGGTGTCCCTATATATGTTGATGGAAAAATGATGGGTAAAACGCCATTAAATGGAGCGATAAAAATACAACCAGGATGGCACCAGGTAAGTGGTTTTTCTCCTGTCTTTGCCCAAATTGTAGCAGATGGTGGTTTATATGAGCTTGGCGCTGATCCCATTACCCGCAATAATCAACTTTTTGGATCAAAAATGATATACGTTGAAATTGGGAAAGTGGCAGTTGTGAATTTAAAGTTTAATAAAATTGATCCCGAGCCTACTAAAAAATGGATCCAGAATGCTGGTGGCATGATGATAGGTTT
>PBKF01000003.1 GCA_002722105.1 Fidelibacterota bacterium | reverse complement strand
TTATTAATAAGCTGACGTGGATAATTAAATGTTATATTATCTTCATAGAGAACGATATTTTCATTTTCTGATTTTGCCGGAAAAATGCCGAAGATCATTTTAACTGTTAAAGATTCATAATCTATTAATTCAGAGAGTAATCTTTGAGCATCATCAAATAATTTTTGAGCTTCTGAACCTTTTTTAGCATCATTTAGAATTCCAGGATATTTACCTTTTAATTCCCAAGCATGAAAAAAAGGTGTCCAATCAATATAACTAGCTAGTTCCTTAAGAGAAATATTTTTTACAGTTTTTCTACCAATTGAGTTTGGCTGATAAGGTTTATATTTAAGATTTGGTTTTCTTGAACGTGCTTCTTTTATATTTATTTTTTTAATTGTTTGTTGATTCTGATAGAATTTCTCACGTATTGAATTATAATCATCTGTGGTTTTTTGGATAAGTAATTCTTTTTGTTCGGGTTTTAATAATTGGCGCACCACTCCCACGCATCTACTTGCATCTAGAACATGAAAAACAGATTTTGGATATTTTTCTTCTATTTTTATAGCTGTATGTTTTTTACTAGTTGTGGCACCTCCTATTAGAAGAGGAGTTGTAAAATCTTTCCTTCTCATTTCAGATGCAACATGTACCATTTCATCCAAACTTGGCGTAATGAGGCCTGATAATCCGATCAAATCAGCATTTAATTCTATGGCGGTTGATAAAATCTTATCTGCTGGGACCATAACCCCTAAATCCACAATTTTATAGCCATTACAGCCTAGAACTACTCCAACAATATTTTTACCAATATCGTGTACATCTCCTTTAACAGTAGCTAAAACAATTATACCATTTGTTAAATCTTTCAAACCTTTTGATTCTTTTTCCTTTTCGATAAATGGCACCAAATACGCCACAGCTTTTTTCATTACCCGAGCAGATTTCACCACTTGGGGTAAAAACATTTTTCCGGCTCCGAAAAGATCTCCTACCCTATTCATACCATCCATAAGGGGCCCTTCTATAACCTGAATTGGTTTTTCCAACTGATCACGTGCTTCTTCAGTATCAGCTTCAATATATTTATCGATCCCTTCCACCAATGAATGAGACAACCTTTCTTGAACAGGTAAGGATCGCCAAGCAATATCTTGAATTTTCTGCTTTTTCTTTGCTCGGTAATTTTCAGCCAATTCGACTAACCTATCCGTAGAATCGATACGGCGATCAAATAAAACATCTTCAATAGATTCTCTTAAGTCAGAATCGATATCATCATAAACAACCAACTGACCTGCATTGACTATCCCCATATCCATACCATTCTGGATTGCATGATATAAGAAACAGGAATGCATAGCTTCCCGCACAGGATTATTTCCCCGAAAAGAAAAAGACAGGTTGCTGACACCACCGCTGATGTGGACACCGGGCATTTTATCTCTAATTGTTTTTGCAGCATCGATAAATGCTTTCCCGTACTGATTATGTTCTTTAATTCCAGTTGCCACTGCAAAAATATTTGGATCAAATATGATATCTTCTGGTTTTAACCTAACCTTTTCAGTTAAAATTTTATAAGCTCGTTCACAAATATCCACCTTACGCTTGTAGGTATCGGCCTGACCTTTTTCATCAAAGGCCATAACAATTACAGAAGCACCATATTTTTTTATTATTTTTGCATGGTGGATAAATTCGTCTTCACCTTCTTTTAATGAGATAGAGTTAACTACTCCTTTTCCCTGTATATTTTTTAAACCTGTTTCAATCACAGTCCATTTTGAAGAATCAATCATAATGGGAACTTTGGATATTTCCGGTTCAGATGCAATTAAACGTAAAAAATCTTCCATTGCTTGTTCTGAATCAATTAGGCCATCATCCATGTTCACATCAATTATTTGTGCCCCATTTTCTACTTGCTGCCTAGCAACGGAGAGTGCTTCTTCATATTGATTTTCTTTAATGAGTAGGCGGAATCGTTCCGATCCTGTCACATTGGTACGTTCTCCCACATTGATAAAATTAGATTCAGGCCGAATTACTAAAGGCTCCAAGCCGCTTAATTTTGTATAGGGTTCAATTTTCGGTATTTTTCTTGGTTTTATATATCGGACAGAGTTTGAAAAGGCTGCAATATGATCTGGTGTTGTTCCGCAGCATCCACCAATAATATTCACTAAACCTGATTCTGCAAATTCTTGGAGAAAATTTGACATTTGATCTGGGGTCTCGTCATATTCTCCGAATTCATTGGGTAGTCCAGCGTTTGGGTAAACCATTATATTAGTATCCGCAATCTTAGAAAGGGCATCTATATAGGGACGTATTTGTTCTGCTCCGAGAGCACAATTTAATCCTACTGCAAGAAGGTCAGCATGCCGAATTGAATTCCAAAATGCATCAACCGTTTGCCCTGATAAGAGACGTCCACTGGCATCAGTAATTGTTCCTGAAACGATGACTGGTATCTCTTCCCCTATTTCTTCGTATAAATTTTGAATTGCAAAAAGTGCTGCTTTACAATTCAGAGTATCAAATACAGTTTCGATCAATAATAAATGAACACCGCCATCAATTAAACCCTTAGATTGTTCAAAATAAGAATCAACTAACTCATTAAAAGTCACATTTCTAAAACCTGGATTTGAGACATCCGGACTCATAGAAGCTGTTTTATTTGTAGGCCCTAAAGCACCACAGACAAAACGTGGTTTTTCAGGATCCATTGCAGTGAATTCATCCGCAACTGATCGGGCAATTTTGGCTGCTGCTTTATTCATATTATAGACTAAATCTTCCATTTGATAATCAGCTTGGGAAATACGCGTTGAATTAAATGTATTGGTTTCAATCAAATCTGCACCTGCAGTTAAATAAGATTCATGTATCTCTTTTACAATATCTGGTTGCGTCAAAGATAGTAAATCATTATTCCCCTTTAAATCACACGGATGATTTTGGAATATTTCACCACGGAAATCCTTTTCACTTAGCTCATAAGATTGCACCATAGTTCCCATGGCACCATCAAGAGTTAGGATTTTATTTTTCAATATATTTTTTATTTTTTGCATAAAAAAAACCGGCGCTAAGTCCGGCTTCTAAATCTAGAACCTTTTTAGCGTTTATTTTATGTCGCGGCAATATGGTGCAAATCACGACTTGATGAAATTATGAAAACTGTCTTAAGTATTCAAATATTTTTAAATAAAACTGATAATTTGTTTTTTCTATGTATGATTTTTTAATGAAGGGCCTGCATTTAGGATCACATCATCACCTAAATCATATTTTTTATAATTTGATTGAAATTTCTTTACCAATTCTTTTGCTGATCTATGGTAATCATCTATATTGGCCCATGCACGAATTGGATTTAATAATTTTGAATTGACATCTCCTAATGTAATTGGAATTTGGATTCCAAAATATTTATCTATCTCAAAGTCTGATTTTTCAATTTCACCATTAAGAATATTATTGATAATCTCCCTTGTGTCCGGTAGACTGAAACGTTTAGCTCCGGATTTCGCATTTGCACCTACCCAACCTGTATTTACTAAATAAACATCCACGGTAAATTGTTCCATTTTTTCTTTTAATAATCTGGCATATCTGAGCGGGTGCAGTGTCAAAAATGGTCCGCCAAAGCAAGGTGAAAAAGTCGCTGTAGGTTCTGTAATTCCACGTTCTGTCCCTGCCACTTTTGCAGTGTACCCACTAATAAAGTGATACATGGCCTGGTCTGCTGATAACTTTGCCACAGGCGGTAAAACACCATAGGCATCACAGGTTAGAAAAATTATTTTCTGGGGATGTCCCGCCATACTTGGCTGACCTTTTCCATAAACAGAATTATCAATATGGTTTAATGGATAGGAAACTCTCGTATTATCAGTTTTTGAATTATCGTTGAAATCAATCTGCTTTGTTTCAGGATCATAAACGACATTTTCCAGTAGCGCACCTTCCCTAATTGCATTATAAATATCCGGCTCATCTTCAGGATTTAGATTGATTACTTTTGCATAACAACCACCCTCAAAATTAAATATACCATCATCTGACCAGCCATGCTCATCATCGCCAATCAAAGGACGACTAGGCTCGGTTGATAAGGTAGTCTTACCTGTACCGGATAATCCGAAAAAAATCGCAGGGTTATCCCCATTTTCAAATACATTTGCAGAGCAATGCATTGACAAGACACCTTTTTGGGGAAGCTTATAGTGTAAAACAGAAAAAATTCCTTTTTTCATTTCACCACCGTATTCTGTCCCTCCGATAATTGCTAATCTTCGACCTAAATGAAATAAAATGAAAGTTTCAGAATTCATGCCTAATGCTTCATAATCATCATTTGTTACATCCGATGCATTTATAATAGTAAACCCAGGATCAAAGTCGTTTAATTCACCGTTTTTCAGACGAATAAACATATTATGGACAAAATGCGCCTGCCAGGCTTTCTTGGCAATAAAACGTACACTAAGAGAATAATTTGGATCCGCACCCGCGTATCCATCGAAAACATAGGTTTTACTATCATCGGAAATATTGTAAAAATTAATCACCTTATCATATAATTTATTAAAAATATCTTCAGATATTTTTCTATTGATAGGGCCCCACCATATTTTGTCTACTGAACTAGGCTCATCTACAATATATTTATCCTGCGGGGATCGACCAGTATAAATTCCTGTATCAACCATCGCTGCACCCCTTAAACCAACTACACCTTCTCCGTTATTAACAATATCGCTAACCATAGTTTTCACAGATAAATTTCTGTAAACATTCTTTAGATTATTAAAACCTAGTTTATCTAGACCAAGATCATTTCCTGATATTTTCATCTATTATTGATGCCCTTAAGATGCATGTGGGTGGCTTTTTTTATAAATTTCTTTCATTTTTTGCGGATTTACTTTTGTATATATCTGTGTTGTAGAAATACTGCTATGACCCATTAGTTCTTGAATGGAACGTATATCTGCATCATTGTCTAATAAATGAGTACCGAAAGTATGGCGTAAAGTATGGGGGTTAGATCCTTCTTTACCACCTAATAGATCCTTTAAATATATTTTTATTCTTTGTTGGACTGTTCTTACGGAGATTCTTTTCTCTCCTCTTGCACAAAAAAGGGGACTCTTTAAGGGGGCTGACCAACTTATTTTCCTTTTCTTCAAATAAGAATCCAAAGCTGATCTTGCTGGTTTACCAAATGGGACAATCCGCTCTTTATTCCATTTCCCTAGCACTTTAATAGTGTTTTTATTGGTATTTACTGAATCTATATTGAGACCTACCAATTCACTTAATCGAATACCAGTAGCATAAAATAACTCTAAAATAGCCCTGTCTCTAAGACCAATCAATCTGGTTTCATCAGGCATTTGCATGAGCGTATCAATTTTACCAGTCTGAATAAAAGTGGGAATACGTTTTTCAAATTTCGGGGTTTTTATGTGTGATGCGGGATTATACGATATCACTTCAGCCTGAACCAAATACTTAAAAAATGATTTAATAGTTGCTATCTCTCTAGCAATAGTTCTTGGTTTAATTGGATCATTTTTTCTACCTGGTCTATTATCCTTCCTTTCATATTCACTACTAATAAAATGCCTAATTGCTTGTTTATCAATCTCAGCAAAATCTGAATACATTTGATATTTATAGTTATGTAAAAAAGTCATAAACTGGTTTAGATCCCGTTTATATGCAGATACTGTATAGGAAGAATATCCACGCTCATATCGAAGATAGTCTAAAAATTTTAAAATGTTATTTGGACCGTTATCCGTCATAATATAACTCAATTGCCATGTTTAAATTTAAAAATTCTTGTGGCAAAGGTGCTTCATAAACAACATGTTTTTTTGACTCAGGGTGTATAAACTCTATTCTAGATGCATGTAGCGCATGTCGATTAAACTTATTTAATTCTTTTTGATAAAATTTTGTGAATTCTGGAAGAAATCCACGAGTCTTTGTTAAACCACCTCCATATTTTTCATCTCCGAATATAGGAAATCCTAAATAAGCTGAATGGACTCGAATTTGATGTGTTCGTCCCGTTTTTGGAGAAAAAGAAACTTTTGTTAAATGTCTGAAGCGGGATAAAACCTTAAATTGAGTAACTGCATTTTTACCATTTTTTGATATTGTGTATGATGTAGGATCATTTCGTTTTCGACCAATAGGATTATCTATTTCGCCTTCATCTTCCATTAGTGTTCCCCAAACTATGGCTGTATAATTTTTAGTAACAGACCGAGTTTGAAACTGATTTGCAATAAAAGCATGTGCTTGATTTGATTTAGCGATTAATATTACTCCAGATGTATCACGATCTAAACGATGAACAATACCTGGTCGGAATTGACCATTTATATTGGAGAGCTTCTTAAAATAATATAGTAAACCATTAACCAGAGTTCCCGATGAATTTCCTATCCCAGGGTGAACTATCATTCTTGCTGGTTTATTAATTACTGCGATAAATTCATCTTCATAAAGAATATCCAAATCCATGGATTCCGGCACCAAATTATCCGATTGGTTTTTTGGTCCGTCAATTTGGACAAGAATAGAATCATTTATTTCCAAGGAATAACCTGTTTTTCTCATTTCCCCATTAACTAAGATAGAACCAGATTTAATCCAGGCTTGGATTTTTGAACGGGAATAATCTGGTAAGCGAGATACTAGAAATCTATCCAACCTCAATCCAATATCTTGTTCTTGTTGAATCTTGAATGAAATCAAGTTATAGTTTTTTCAGATGAATTTTCTTTGTCTAGGACAATAGAATGATAAATAAAGAGAGACATTCCAATAGTTACAGAAGAATCAGCAACATTAAAAATATACCAGTGAAAATCACCGATCATAAAATCTAGGAAATCCACAACCTTACCATACATGATGCGATCTAATAAATTACCAAGTGCACCACTTAATATTAGTGCTAATCCATATTTGACAAGTGGATGGCCGTTACGTTCTTTCCACAGGAAACCAATAATAAATCCGGTCAACAGAATAACCATAGACAGTAAAACAAGTTTACCTCCTGGAAATGTCAATCCAAATGCCATACCTTCATTTGTAACGTATGTTAAATGAAAAAAGTCCTGAATGACAGGTTTTGATTGGTATAGTTTAAGTGAAGATTTAATCGCCCACTTAGACCAAATATCTAGAGAGACGATGGCTATGATTAGCCCAATTAGGCCCATAATTTTTTAAGATAGATTCAGTTTTTCATTTTCTTTACATTGAACACATTTCGTTGCATTGGGAACTTCCAACATTCGTTCTTCTGGAATCAAATTTTCACAGATTTTACAAATTCCAAAAGTTCCATCATTTATCCGTTCTAATGCTTTAGTAAGGGATTTATAATAATCCGATTCACGATTCATAAAATGGAATCCTTTTTCCCGCTCATAAGAATCCGTTCCTGCATCAGCCATGTGAACACTATAAACAGATTCTTGAGATAGACTGGCTGTAACTCGTGTATTTGTGTCTAATGTATCCTTGATATCATCCATTTCGTGGGCAACATCTGTTAATTTAGATTTTATACTTTTTCTAAATTTTTCTAGTTTTACTTTGGAATATGATTTTATTGGCATGCGAATGTCCTTTTACATTCTTTTTAAATTTATATTATAGGTTTTATCTGTTATTTCAAAGGATCCTGAATAATCTGGATTGGAAAGTTTTTCCATAATCGTATTTGTTAATGTTTCATTCTGAAAATATTCCTCGAATTTACTTAATGCTCTAGCAATTTGACCATCTAAATCCCAAGAAATTATTATGCGATCTTCAACTGAAAACCCTGCATCTTTTCTCATTTTCTGAACAGTTCGTACCAAATCTCTTACTAATCCTTCTAAAATCAAATCTTCAGTTAATTCTAATGAAATTCCTACTGTAATTCCACTATCACTGGCTGCTACAAAACCCTCTTCAGCTATTGTTTCAATAAAAATATCATCACGGTTTAATACAAATTCACCATCGTTGAAATTTATTTTATGGTATACTTGAATCTGCTTTACAAGATCACCTGCATCGCTATTATCTAATAATTGTTTAATTTCAGCCAGACCTTTTCCGTATTTCTGCCCCAAAGATCTTAGGTTTGGTTTGATATTGTAGGAAATAAGTTGTCCTGCTTTTGTTAATCGTTCAATTGATTTCACATTTAGTTCATCAAGAATTATATCTTTATTTTCTTCAACAAAAGCAGCTATGACATCACTTTCCATAGCATAAGATGCTTTTGCCAATGGCTGTCGAATTTTTTGATTGGATTGATTTCTTGCTGACCTACCTAATTCAACTAATTTCTTTAAAGCATCCACATTACGGATTAAATCCAAATCAATAAAAAATTCATCTGGTATTGGATAATCACAAATATGTACACTTTGTTTAGAATCTTTTTCTGAATTTCTGACTAGATTTTGATAGATTGTTTCGGATACAAAGGGCAAAATTGGCGAAATTGCTTTTATGATAATTTTTAGTACATGGTAAAGTGTAGCATATGCAGTATTCTTGTCATCATCATCTTCAGACTTCCAAAAACGCCTCCGGTTTCTCCGTACATACCAGTTAGATAGTTCCTCTAAAAATATTTCGAAAGATTTCATAAAATGGTCAACCCGAAATTCATCTAAAGATACTCGCCCTGTTTTAATCAGTAAATGTGTCTTGGCTAATATCCACTTATCTAAAATGGTCAGGCAACATTCCGAAAGCGGATGTTCTTCAGGATTAAAACCATCTACTGAAGCATAGGTTGCATAAAAAGAATATACATTCCAAAGTGTGATTAATTTTTTACGAACCTCATCAGCAGCTTTATACCCGAATAATAAATTATGTTCTACATTTTGTAGGGCATACATCCAGCGCATGACATCCACACCCATTTTTTCAGCAGCATCATCAAACCAGATTGCATTACCCCAACTTTTATGCATATCTCGACCAGTTTCATCTTTTACCAGAGCATGCCCCAGCAAGGTTTTGAAAGGCGCTTGTCCTTCTAATTCCGCAGCCATAGCTAAAAGGGAATAAAACCAATTTCTAAATTGCCCAGGGAAACATTCGGTCACAAAATCAGCAGGGAACCACTTTTTCCAATATTGTTTGTCAGTACTATATTTTAAAGTGGAGAATGGAACTATCCCTGCATCTAGCCACGGGTTCCCTACATCCTGAATACGCGTCCCTATTAATCCTGTTTCAGGATGTTTAATCTTCACTTTATCTATCCAAGGGCGATGAGGTGAATGTTGTTCAAATTCTTGCCAGCCTTCTACTGCTAGCTCTTTTAATTCTTTTTTGGAACCGATAATAAAAAATGAGCCATCTTCAAAAGTCCAAATTGGTAGAGCAAGACCCCAGAACCGTTTTTTAGAAATCATCCAATCACCCATATTATCCAGCCATTCATGTTCCCGTTCTCGTCCCCAAGCTGGAATCCAGTTAATATCATCAACAATTTTTTTAATTTTTTCTCTCCAATCCATATTAATGTACCACTCATCTACCAAGCGAAAAACTAACTCATCTCCAGACCGCCAGCAATGTGGATATACATGGGGATAGTCCTCCACATGGACAAGAATCTCTTTTTTCTTTAAATGGTCAATAATTGCTTCAGTAGTTGATTTTTCCGTGGCTATCTTTCCTGTCAGCCATCCAAACTTATTTATAAACTTTGATTCTGCATCAAGAGGAGCAATATTTACTAAGTCAAGTTTTTTACCAATTTTATGGTCAATATCACCGCAACCGGGTGCCATATGCACTATTCCCGTTCCTTCACCTGCCACAACGATATCTTTCCCCATACTATCCTTTCCAGGGTCTACAACACGATGAAGCATAGCAGAGGTTATTCCTTTATCTTCTAGGGCTTCATTAACAAATGGATATCCACCTGACTCATGTTGAGCTTCTAAATCATCAAATGGCCCTACATATTCCCATCCTACTAGTTCTAATCCTTTTATAGTACCGCATTCTTTATAGCCACCACGTTCTTTAAAAATTTGGGCGATGGTTTTTAACTTAGGAACACCTTCGATCCACTGTTTCTTTTCTTTAAACTGTTTTTCTAACCGCTTGAATTCTAAGTTATCTTGAGCAAAATAATAGACAGAACCATCTTGTGCTTGTATTTTTACATAATCTAGATTTGTATTCACACCTACCACTACATTTGAAGTAAGGGTCCATGGTGTAGTTGTCCAAACCAATAGATATTCATTTTTACGATCCTTGATAGGGAAACGAACAAAAACAGATTTGTGAGATACAAGTTTACGTCCTTCTATGATTTCCATTTGGGAATAAGATGAACCGGATCTCCCACTCCAGGGGACTACATCTGTTCCCCGATAAACTTTACCTTCTGTCCATAGTTTTTTTAAAAAGGACCAAATTGTGTAGTTATTTTCATCAGACATAGTGAAATAAGAATTATCCCAGTCCATCCAATAACCAAGACGTTTAGATTGTTCTGTCTGAATATCCGAATATTTTTTTACTCGGTCTTTACACATATTTACAAATTTTTCAATGCCAATCTCTTCTACTTCACGCTTTGATTTTACGCCCAAATCCTTTTCTACTTCTATCTCGACCCATAATCCTTGACAATCAAAACCATTCTGATATCTTAATTCGTAGCCATCCATAGATTTATATCGGTTATAAATATCTTTTAACGTTCGACCCCAAGCATGATGAACTCCCATCGGATTATTTGCAGTGATTGGTCCATCGATAAAACTCCATTTAGGCTTGCCTGCGTTCAACTCCCGCCGCTTTTCGAAAATACTATTGTGTTCCCAAAATTCCAGGACATCATGTTCGGCAGCTATAAAATCAATCTTTGTATCTATTTTTCGGATAGTCATAAACTAATTTAAATAAGTAAAAATATGACCGTGAAATTATCTCAATTGTGCCCCTTTAGTCACGGATGTTTTATAATTAAAATACTCCTCAAAGAGATAAGGTTTATAATTAAAACTTTAGTGTATAGAATCGTGAGTTACCCTGATTTTTTTTAACCAATACAAGTATAGCGCCCTTTGCTCTAGATTGATCAGCTAATCGTTGAAAATCACTGACTGATGTTACTTTATCCGTACCAACTCTTTTAATGATATCACCCTCACGGATACCTTTCTCATAAGCTTCACCTGATGGATCAATCCCAGTTACAACAAGAGCTTTTTCCTGCTCTAAATCATATTTTTTAATTAATGACTCATCGATTGGTTTTAATTCAAAACCAAAGTCTTCTGAATTAAATCTGCCTCGAATGGCTAATTTCATAGGATTTTCAGGTAACTCTTGCAAAATTACAGTTAGGACTTTTGGTGAACCATTTCTAATGACTTTTACATCATTACTGGTTTCTGGCGCTGTAAGAGAAACAACATTTTTTAAATTTGCCGGTCCTATAATCTTCTTCCCACTAAACTCAACGATCACATCTCCTTCCTGTATCCCTCCATTATCAGCAGGACTTTCGCTTAAAACGTCTGTTATCAAAGCTCCATCTAGTGTACCAGTGTTAAGTAGTTCTGCTGTTTCGTGGGTTAATTCATCTATGATTACACCTAGCCAAGATCGAGTTACAAACCCTTTATCAATAAGATCTGACATGACTCTATTTGCCATGCTGGAAGGAATTGCAAAACCCACGCCTCTATTTGATCGGCCATATCCACCTGTAGCAATGGCAGTGTTAATCCCAATTAATTCTCCTTCCATATTTAGTAAGGCACCTCCGCTATTTCCAGGGTTAATGGCTGCATCAGTCTGAATAAAATCCTCATAGCTCTGGGGATTCATAATATTACTTCTTCCTAATGCAGAAACGATTCCTGTGGTAACAGTGTGACTTAAATTTTCAGAAAATGGACTTCCTACAGCCATTACCCATTCACCTACACGAACCTCTTCTGAATCTCCCATTTGCAGTTGTTGTAGTTCAGTAGCATTGATTTGTAAAACAGCTAAATCAGTTTTGGGATCAGTGCCTATTATTTTTGCGTCAAATTCACGTTTATCAATTAACCGAACATGAATTTCATCCATATCAGCAACAACATGATTATTTGTAAGGATATAACCTTTTTCAGCATTAATAATTACACCTGAACCAAGTGCATTTGTTTTGAATTCCTTCTGTCTGGGCTGGTTTGGCGAATAAAAGAAAAATCCGAAATCATCGTATTGATCTAAAGAAACTATCTTATCAGTAATAATTGTTACAACAGCAGGTTTAGCTTTTTCTGCAACATCTGCAAAAGCTTTGCTGAATTGTTTTACGACAGAGTTCTGAGCAAAAATAGCCGATATAAAAAAAATAATTTTTAATAGTCTTCTCATTGTGTTTATTATATTTTTTTTCTTCTATGCTTAAGTGGGCAAGGTAGTTCCAAAAAAATAAAAAAGCCCTCTCATTTTATCGAAAGGGCTTTTTAAGTGAACTAAAAAAATATCACTTTAAAAATAGCATTTTCTTTGTGGATTGATATTTATCAGTTTGAATTGCGAAAAAATACATTCCGGTTGCAACTTGGCTACCATTATCACTGGTACCATCCCAGACTAGAGTATGATAACCTGGAGTCAACTCCGTATTGGATAGAGTCCGAATCTTTTGCCCCATAATATTAAAAATAGTCAGATTAACAACACTAGCTTCCGGCAAATCAAATCTGATTTCAGTGGAAGGGTTAAATGGATTCGGAAAATTCTGGTGTAGCACAAATTCATCGGGAATAACCTTAACTTCTGATGAGATCGTTCTGGCCACTGTTTCAATTAATTGTCCATCTACACCAGCGATCTTATTACCGCCTAATGATATATGCGTAACATCTTGTTTGTCTCCAATGAATTCTACCGGAATTGATAAGTAAGAATTATTTTTTCCATTAATGCTGCCACCTCGTAGATTTGCAGCTATAACTTTTATTTTACCATCTTCTTTTTCAGTGAAAGAAACCATTACATTTTCCTGTAAAACCGATAGTGACGGTGACAATACCTTTACTAAATCTGGATCATATTCTAATTCAAATTCAATACCACGAACTGGACTACTATATTCAATATCAAAACCTAATTTAGAATTATTAAAATCAGTTTTTAGATCAATATATGCCAATTCGGATGGATCAAAACCTAATGTTCTTCCCATTCCGCCAAAAATAATATCTATCATCATTATAATATCAGCAATATTTATTTCTTCATCATTATTGAGGTCACAATTACGAGTTTGGTCTTCTGACGGTATTTCCTGTTCTAGAATAAAGTCTATGGCTGATAACACATCAGAAATGTCTACATCACTATCAAAATCAGCATCACCATAGGTAAAGGGGACTGCACAGATTGTATTGGATGCTCTAGATTCCAATTGACCATATCCTCCATCAGATGGATCTCCAGTATCCCAGAATGCTCTGACATTATAACAATACTCTAAATAGTTCGGACTAGCATCAACAGTGGCAAAAGTATCTACTGTGGCAACTAAAAATGTTTCATCTCCATTAGAATCAATTTCATATACTCTATATTCAAGTAATTCATTATCACGATTATCAAATATGTTAATTGGCGAAATAAAAACAGGATGTGTAGGTTCACTTGAAAAATTTATTGGTGTTAGATTACTGGTACTAGCCATTAAGGATGCATTAATATTGGTAGAGTTGTAATCAATAGGGGGAGTATTATCAACTGAAGATAAAGTTCTTACACCTCCACCATAGGACATTACATGTACTGCCATCATATAATCACCCCCATAGCCTAAATAGTCACCATAGTTCCATTCACCATCATAAAGTGTTATCATATTTTCAGCATAATCAACACTTGCATCAACACCAAACCCCTCTAGATCTGTCCAACCAGTGGAATGCGAAACAAGAACATAGACCGCACCATCTAATCCTGACAAATCTGGATAGATCGTGGCCCACCCATCTTCCGCAATTGATTCTTCATCGTGCAATAGGTTACCAGGGTAACCATTATTATCATCAAATATTAATATCCTTACTGGACCGTGTGTGGCATCTGGCCATGGCCAGAATTCATCACCTTCAGATAATATTTTTATGGATGCGCCTAAAACATCAAAACCACCACCTACATCAAAACGCATTCCATGGGCAAATCCATCCTCATAAGTATCAAAAAAGTAGAATGCAGTAGATAGGATCCCATCATCATATTGAATTGTTAATTCTTCACCATCTCCGGGTGTACGCCACTCAAGATAAACCTGTTCATCAAGCGGTGTCCCTTCAAGGCCTGCAGGTTTTGGCATATCAGGCGAAAGCATAACATCTAATATAGTGGGTTCAGCTTGTGCCAACACTAATGTATCTATACTGACGGTTGAAAAACCAAAACGTGATAAGGTAACAGTCTGAGAGCCAGTGTTTAAATTCCAGAGGGTATAAGTACCATTTTGATCTGTCGTATCAGAAAAGTCTCCAGAAGAAACAACTACACTATCCAAGGTTGATCCATTTGGATCTGTAATAACTCCTGTAATATCACCATATAAGAAAGTAGGTGAAGCACTAACTGTAATTATTTCACTTTCATCAGTTTCATTTTCATTAACAAAGTATACAGCACTCACACCAAGTTCATAGGTCACATTATTTGTAAGACCATCAACAGAATAATTTCTGAGTTGTATGATACTACTATTATGTTGAGTGCCATCAACATAGGCATTATAGCCAATTAAATCACCAGCTACAACTGTTGTATCTACTTCAAAAGTAGTAGTTCCTGTTTCACCAGTTTCAATTGTCCAATTTAAATATTCTTCTTCGTTACTAGCATTTGTTACAATTAAGCTATTACCATTCCAACCATCACCCCATGAATCATAACCATTGACACTGTAAACGCCATGATCTAGTGATGCAGTCTCTAAGTATGGAGCTCCGCCTGAAGCAACAATTGTTCCAGATTCATCAAATATTTCCCAAGTCACTTCCGTCTGCCAAGAGCCTCCATCACACTCAATCGTGACTGGTACGGACCTTGAGTTACGAGAGTAATCTGGATGTACGATAGATGGAGCTGGCTCTTGATGCGATTCTGTTGTTCCATATACTTCATATTTATTAATATTTTGTAATTCTGTTTTGTTGTTTAATTTATTTAAATCTGTTATACCAGGCCGGAATGCATCAGAAGTTCTATTAGATGCTGTGGCACTAACTATCAAATTATATTCTCCAAAAGACGTGGCACCATATCCGTCTACAATTAAAAAATAAGTACCTGAAAGTCCTGTTCCACTAATCTCAGATTGGAGACCTTCTTCACAACCATCATCATCAAATGCAACTTGAGATTCACAGTTAGAGCCAAAAAGAATTAAGTAAGTGTCCCAAGTATTACCGCAAAGTGAAAAATTAACATCAAGATTTCCATCTACAAAAAACTCATATACTACGTCTGGGCCATTTGCTGAGAAGCCATTTACGTAATCATTTTCAAAAGTGGCTGTTGATCCATTGAAGGTTTCAGTAAACCCATCAGTAATCGTTCCACCCTGAATTGGTGATGCGCATGTTTCACCTTCAGATATTTGCACTCCAGGCATTTCCCAATATAATGTAACTTCTTCATCGCCTTCAACTGCTGACAGATATGTAGGGGGATCTTGTGCAAAAAGCGAAACGCTAAATATGATAAGTAAAGAATAGTATGAAAAATTCTTAAGCACAATAATGTCTCCTGATTATAATCAATTGAAATTAAGTAGTTGGTTCAATATAACCGTGAACTTTGTATATGTAAATTTAGTAACTCTCGTCTTGAATTCAATCATTTTTCTATTAAAGAACTACAAATATGGCATTAAAGCAATCATATAAATGCAATTAGTACTACAGAATTTTTTTGAACTAAACGAATTCTTTAGTTATAGGCTACGTTGAAAACTAAAAATCCAATTATTTTTTTCAATTCTTATAACTCCATCATCATAAATAAAAAATGGTAAATCAACTCTAAGAAAAAGATCTTTCTCAAATAATTTAGTTTTTATTCTTGTTCCCAAACCTAAATCACCCAATACTCTTTCAAAATATTTACTGGGGTTATCAATAGGCCGCCATATAGCTCTATTTTTATCCCAAAATATTCCTACATCACCAAATATTGTGAATTGAAAATTTATTTTATAAAATGACTGTGATATGCTTAATTCAGATGATTGAGCAATCAACGCATCAGCACCCCTTCTATTTTCACTAACAAAACCACGGATATTACCTTCTCCAGGCATATGATAATGACTAATTAATGAATCACCATCAAAGATTTCTATTCCATAGAATTGGTCCACTAAATAATTTTTTCTAAGAAGATCACTTGAACTATTCCCTTCAATGTTATAACCTTCCTGACCTGGCACACCACTACTACCAGCCCAAATTTTTCCCATAATGAATCTGTTATTAAAGCTGAATTTTTTGAAAGATTGTGAAAAATATGCGGTAGTTGTCATCCGAGTAAAATTCCAGTCTGATAAATTACCCAAACTGGAAGCTCCATTTATACTAAAGCTGAAGGAACCTATTTTTGATGACCAATCTATATATCCTACACCAAGTTTACCATCAGAGTTGTAGCCTAATTTCTTTGCATATGTAAAGTTATATTGAGGCTGAACATAAAACCCTAGAGAAAAATTATGAGTAGGTGTCCTACCATAAGCTCTGTTCCATTTTTTCTCAATTTCGCCTCCTATCTCCTTCACACCTGGTCTATTAAATGCCCAGAAGTGAAAAGTAGTTCTAGGAAAATAATGAACAGGTTCGCGCCACCCACCTATGTACCAGAATAATTCTTTTGACTCTAAGCCGTAATTTGCACGTATAGTGGTTCCTTCATATTGCCCATAATCATAATCCAGCGTAATACCGGGCGCAAGACCAATGGTTTTTTCTTGGTAATAAAAATTTGGAATCCAGCGAATTACATATTCATCTCGCGGATTATACCATAGTCCTGGCCAGTCAAAAAGAATCTTCCTTTTCATAGCAGTGGTATTATTACGATAGTCTAAGTCTACCGTTTGGACATCAGGATCAATTGTAACCTTAACGGGTTTTTTATCCACTGTGTAAATAAATGTATCTTCATAACGCCAGAGATGATTTTCCCACCAGCGACGGTCTTTTGTACCATCTTTAAATGTAGTTTCAACCAAAAGCGGAATAAATCTTTTTCCTATACAATCAATGCCTAGCTCGATTGTCCAACTTCCATTTTTGTTCTGCGATTTATTAAACGATTTAATTCCATAATCCAAGTGATGCGTGGTATGAAGCCAGGCATCAAAAAACCAGTCTAGTTCTTGCCCTGTAAATTCTTCAACTGCTTCCACAAATCGCTCTTCATTAACATGTTTCAGTTTCCATTTATTATAATAATGCTGTAGGGCAGCATAATAAACTGAATCTCCTAAAAAGTATTTTAGCTCTGTTAACATCAATGCGGGCTTTGTATAGGCATTCCGACCATAAGCAAAACCATTATTAAAAAGATGCGAAGGACGGCTGATATTTTCATCATGGCCACTGCGCATAAACCGTATTACTCGCCATTGATCCGAATGTAAGTCATTTTCTAATGGCCAATATTTTTTTGGAAATTTCTCATAATCGTCATAAAGAGATAAATCAAAACCCTGATTGCCATAGCGCTCCATCAAATAGTGAGTTGTTTGTGTTGTAGTAAATCCTTCATCTAACCATGCTTCATCTACTTCATCATTTGCGAGTATTCCATAGAAGTAGATATGACCGTACTCATGCACAATCAACCCTTCATCATCTCTTCCGTTCATAACCAGCATAGGGTATTCCATCCCACCGGGTTTCATACGATCAGTAGTGGTGACCTGCGGGTAGGGGTATTCTCCAAATTTTTCTTCTAGCCAAGCCATGGCATTAATAGACCGTTCTAATACTACTTTGGTCCACTTATCACCTCGATCTTTATCATACAGTACATGAACATCAATATCTTCATATTTTCCACCTTCATACAGAAAATTTCTAGATGCAACCCAAGCAAAATCATGTACGTTTTCAGCGAGAAAAGTTACATTTCTTCTTTCAGTTGAATCCGGCTCTACATATGTTGAATCAAATATATCAATCCAAATATCATAATCTAAAGATGTGTCCACTGTCACTGACTCCCACCCAGGATCACCGTTTGTTACAATGCCTGATGCGGCAATAATGAATGTTTTAGGTAAATCAAACTTGACATTAAAATCTCCAAATTCACCATAAAATTCACCTTCGGCATGGAAAACATTTGCATGCCAGCCATCTTGATCATAAACAACCAGTTTAGGATACCATTGAGCCATATTGTACTGCCCTCTGTAGTAACCAGCCCGTTCCACCATTTCACCTATATGATGTGTCCACCTTATATCTATTCTAATGGATTCATTGGGAGCTAATTTTTGCAATAAAATTGCTTTGAGAATAGTATCATCAATGGAATATCCTTTCAGTATCGGTTTTTTCTTTTGTGCGATATTGAAATCATGTATTTCAATTTTACTGGTGAATCCATCTAATCGATCTTTAAAATATTTTGCTCGCGAAGCACGCCCTGCATTTCCTATATATTCACGATATTTTACTGAATTTAATTGAAACGCGTTCGGGTAAAGGTGCATATAAATCCTATCTAAAGAATCAGGGGAGTTATTTGTATAGCGGATCTTAGAAAAACCTGTCAATTGCTGTGCAGAGTCAATGAGAGTGATATCCATTTCATAATCGACTTTTTGTTGCCAATATCCATCAAGCGGATCTGCAATTAATCGGGTGAACAAGATTATAGGATAAACTAAAATTAATAAATATTTCATGAAATAATTTAGAGTGAATTTCGTTAATCTATTAATTTAAAGAAATGGCTGGAGATCTTTAGCAAATACACTTTCTGGCCTTGGGCCTACATATTTTTTTTGAATTAACCCCTCCCGATCAATAATAAACGTTGTGGGTATCCCATTTATTCTCTGACCTGTTACTTGACCATATTTTGCAGTAACAAACTGAGTTTCATTCCCTTCAATATCAGTTAATAATGTATAGTTAATACCCCATTTATCAGCAAAAGCCTGTATGTTTTCTGGTGGTCCAGAAGTCAGTGTGACACCCACAATTTCAAGCCCTTCTTTATGGTATTTTTCCACTAGATTGATGAATGTAGGGATCTCTACCCGACATGGACCACACCAAGTCCCCCAAAAGTTAAGCAATACTACCTTACCTTTCATATCCGCTAAAGATACCCAATTTCCTTCTAGGTCAGCTAAAGTAAAGTTCGGGGCAAGAACCGAATTATTCTTTTTAGTTGTAGCCTTATCTAATACTCTCTCAGCAGGCTTATTTTTTATTTTTTTCCCATTTTGTTGGGCATTGCTATTGCCACAACCAATAACAAAAAATGTTAAAAAAAGAATAAAGGATAAAATTTGTTTAAACATATATCTATATCAATTTTATTTATATTTTCTTCTTTCATCGAATGCTTGGACACCGGTAAGTAGGAAATCATCAAAACCTTTGGGAATGTACCCGCCAGTATCGGCCAGCGTATATTCATCTTCAGGATCCAATATTACATAATAAGGTTGGGTTGCCTGCTGGTAACGTTCAAACTGCAAACGAGCATAAGTAGCACTTAATGAATCTTTTTTATCAACGTAAAGACGAGTCAATATCATTTTATCTAATTGCTCCATAACTGGTTCTGTTGGAAAAACCCGACGCTCCATAACACGACAGTTTGCACAGTAAACACCTGTAAAATCAATGAATAATGGTTTTGCTTCCTGTTTTGCTTTCGCAAGTGCATCTTCATAATTTTGCACGTACCAACCTTCATTTCTCGCAATATCATCTTCAGTTGGTGGGGGAGGTACCAATGCTTCAATAAATTCATCCATTAGACGGGGCATTTTTGTATAGTGATAGGTGGGCGGTGAAACTAAGGACATTCCAATAGGGAATAAGACTATACCAGTTAAAATAATCCCAATGAAACGACCCTTACCAATTTGGAATGGTTTTATTTTTTCTGCTGAACCAATTGTAAAAAGGCCCAATAAATAACCAATTTGCAGAATTCCAATAACAATAAATAATGCAAGGACTACATTTCGTGGTAACAGTCCAAGCTCCCATTCTAAATCAGGCACCCATAGGAATTTGATTGCAGCAGCAATTTCGATGAATCCAAAAATAATTTTCAATGTCTCCATCCAGGTGCCAGATCGCGGCAGCCTGTCCAATGCTTTTGGGAACATGGATAAGGCTATGAAAGGCGCACCAAAAACGAGACCGTAAACGCTCATTCCATAAAAACTTGTAATTAAACCGCCAGCGTTACCACTAGCCGCTACAACTAATAATGTTCCCACTACAGGCACAGTACAACTAAAACTAGTAATTGAAAATGTAACTCCCAATAAAAGCGAACCCAAATATGCACTTTTTGCTGATTGTCCTGCTTGATCTGTCTTATTAATCAGTCTACCAGCTACATTTACATTAATAATACCAAACATCCATAATGCAAAAAAAATGAATAAAATACCCAACCCAAGATTGATCCAGGAATTGGTAGCGATGAAATTCCCAATATTCGCGTATTTTGCTTGGGCAGCAACGTCACTAAGTCCCCGGGAAAGGAATCCAACCAACAGTCCAATAAGAATGAAAGTTCCAGCAATACCTAAACCATAAAAAAAAGCTATTGTATTCCGGCCTATGTATTTTTCTTCAGACATTTTACCAAAAAATGATATGATAATTGGAATCATGGGATANACACANGGCATAACCCAACTCAAAACTGCGCCACCTACAGCAAGTAAAAACAAGCTTAAAAGGCTGCTGANATAACTGTTATTCTCATCTGAATTAGATATTATAGAGCTTGTTTCTAATATAGTATTTTTTGCTTCACCTGCNACAACTGTAATTGGAACAGTCATAGACTTTGTTGTAGGTGGATAACACATCCGNTCATTACAAACCATATAGTAAAAATCAAGGTTTACATTATGTATNCCTGGTTCAAGAGAAGAATTAATTTTGACAGGTACAAGAAATTTGGCACCACTAGTATGAAAATAAGAAAATGTTTCAAAACCTTTGTCCCATTCTTTTTTTGGTTCCGGCTCAATGATCCTACCCACAAGTTCAACACTTTCTCCAAAAACATTAATTTCTGTTGGTAGTGGACCTTCACTTTTTTTGTATATAGAATAAAGATACCATTCTTCATCCATTGAAACAGTAATAGAAATTTTTGCTACTTCACCAGCACGTATCTCTCCTTCCATCTCGGCTGTAACGGTAACTGGATTTGACTGTGCAAAAAGATTGCCGTAAAGAATTACAAGAAAAAATATCAGTCTCATTTTTATTTTCAAGTGGAAAGAAGGGCTGATAGAGTCATTTTTCCCGGGTCTCTAGACGGACGTTCATTTCTACTCTTTGGTAAGGGTCATCTCTATCGTCTCTGGGTAAATTTACAATTTGATCGATGACCTTATTACCCTCAATCACCTGGCCGAAAACCGTATATTGTCCATCTAGGTGCGGCACATCTCCCGCACAGATAAAAAATTGGCTTCCAGCGCTGTTTGGACTGGACGATCGTGCCATAGATAAAATACCGTGTTTATGTTTTAGATTGCTGAATTCTGCAGGAAGATCCCACGTTTTTTGGTTTTTTTCATCCCCAACACCAAAATATTTTGCTGCATGACCGCCTATTCCATAGGTTTCTTTTTTATTGGGGTCTTTAGTATTTGGATCTCCACCCTGAATAACAAAACCCGGAATTACTCTGTGAAAAATTGTACCATTATAATATCCATTTTTGGCATGAAGTTTGAAACTTTCGACGTGTTTAGGTGCGGATTCATCAAAAAAGTCTACAACCATATCTCCATACTGTGTTGTAATTACTGCTAATTCATCTGAGACCATTATATTTATTTCCTTTTTGTTATTTTTGTAATTGGGGTCACCTTCAAACCCATCAATTGAAATAGTGTAAACACCGGATTGGTTTGGCTTAAAATTCAATACTGTAGATAGTTTTGTCTGTTTATTTAGACGTATAGAGATTGCTTCACCAAATTTAAAGTCCTTATTATTGCTACCGGATGTAACGGATAATAATAGGGGTTTCTTAATTGGTATATCACTGCTAATATCTATCTTCACTTTGACTTCTTCTCCATCAAAAATTTCAAAAGTTGTTCCAGAAACATTTGAAATTTTTAAATCATTTGTTGAAACTGTACAGCCACCAATGATTATATAAATGAATGATAGAAACTTTAAATTACTTTTCATTTTTAGTAACTACTCCCTGGTTTTTGCATTGGAATCCCAGCCAATTCTTCGGGGACTTCATCTTCCCCGTAAGTGACGGCATTCATTTGTATTATTGAATATTGATTTTCATGTAACTCTATAGAGCCATTGCTTCGATCTACCAACACGCCTACACCAATAATGTTCCCGCCTTGTTTTTTTACTAGTTCCATCACTTCTTTTACAGAACCGCCTGTCGTTACAACATCTTCAATAACTAATACCTTCTCATCTCTTTCAATTTTAAAGCCTCTACGTAAGGTCATTTTATCTTTTTTCCGCTCAGCAAATATAGTTCTACAACCTAATTGAGTTCCGACTTCGGTTCCCAGCACAACACCACCGATTGCAGGCGAAATAACAACTTCAGGCTGCATCGATTCAAATTCATCTGCAATAATTATTGAAAATGCTGTTAGGTATTCAGGGTGCTGCAAAACTTTAGCACATTGAAAATAAGAATCACTATGACGACCAGATGTTAAAACAAAATGACCTTCCAGCAATGCTTCTGTTGATTTAAATATACTGATAATTTGTTCTCGTTCAATCATAATGAAAAACTTGTCTCATATTTTCGACATAATCTTCTGCAATATTGAAAATATCTGCTGAAGACATATTACCTGCAAAGTTGATAGATCTGGAAATATTGATTAATCCTACACCCGTTTGGTTACTGACCTTAAGACTGGTTTCCATATTACCTTCCTGAACACCTACTCCAGGAATCAGTAACGATAAATCCGGTGAGATTTTTCTAACTTTGGATAACTCTTCAGTCGCTGTGGCACCTACAACCAGACCAATGTTATCATTAATATTTAAGTCATTGGCCCAATATGCAACTTTTTCAAACAATGGAACTTGCTCTGTTGTACCATTTTGAAAATCTGACGCAGATGGGTTTGAAGTACGGCACAAAATAAAAGCACCTTTTTCTGGGTATTGGATAAAAGGCTGGACACTATCTTTTCCCATATATGGGTTTAAAGTTACTGCATCGAACCCAAAATGGTTAAAAACACTTTCTGCATACTGGTTTGCTGTATTACCTATATCTCCTCGTTTCGCATCTGCAATTTTGATGTGATTACTACCAATATAGGATACCGTTTCTTCCAACCAGGCGAAGCCCTTTGAACCCCAACGTTCAAAGAAAGCAAAATTAGGCTTGTAAGCAATAGCAAAATTTCGAGTTGCATCAATTACCTTGAGAGTATGCGCTTTTAAATCGGAGAGTTGATCAGATCCTATGGCTTCAGGATAAATATCTAATCCGACACATAGCCAGGATTTTCTCTCTTCTGTTAAAGATTTAAGATAAGAATTAAATGTATCCATAGCCTCGCAATTTACCCAGAGTTAATTAACACGTACAATTTGAATTAAGCGAATATTATACAAATTTTTCAATAGTTAATTATCATCATCTTCTGATTTACAAATTTCACCTATCAATCATAAACTCCATACATGGATGGGCTAGACTTTCGACCTGAATCTGAATCTCGTAGTACGATCATTGCTTCTAGTGGATCTTTCCAAATTGAACGCATAAAAAGTATCGGAGAAAAAGATTTTCATCCCCTAATCCATATTTCTAAATCTTTAGCGGAAGAATATGGCTCCAGAGCTATTCTAACAGTTAATACTATCCAGAAATATTTTAACCGAATAGAGTCTCTACCCTTTATTGCCCGTTTTCAAGATAAAATTATTGGCTATATAATTGGTGTTCCTTTAGAAGTCTTGAGTCTTGAACCATGGGCACGATTGGATATGAATTTTGGAAAACAAAATACAATATATACCTATGCATTTGTTATTCAAAGTAAATTTAAGGGAAACGGTTATGCGAAAATGCTTAAACGGGTTTATTTGAATTGGGTAAAAAAGCAGAAAAATATAATATATATCACCGGGCATGTAAAATATGGTGTTGCATCAAATTTAGCTGGAGCAATCAAAATCATAGACAGTACAGAAAACTGGCAGGGGACTGGGAAAACATTTGAATATTACCGCAGATATTTAGAACAAGAATGAATTTTTAGGACTAACTAAGAACAATCTTCAATAAATATATTCAAAATAGATTCTATTTTTTATGATTTTTTTAATCACTGTCATTAAAAAAGGGTTCTAAAGATTCTGGCGTTGGTGCAGATGTTAGCAGACTAAATACCACTAAAGCTAAAAAAGATAATCCAGCTGCAGGATAAGTCAGTTCTTGTAAAAAGGGATGCATATTGTTGAATCCTTCCCAACCGGGTAAAAAATAGGTCCATAAAATTGTTACTGTTGAACCAGTAAGTATAGATGCAATCGCACCTTCCTTGGTAGCACGTTTCCAGAGAAACGCTGCCAGAAGAGAAGGGGTAATTGATGTACCATAAATATTATAAGCTGTAAATGCTGCATTTAGTATGGTCTTGAACTGGCTCACCAATAGAAATGCAACAATACCAAGTATTAGAACAAGGATGCGACTCATAAATAGAACCTGGGTTTCAGTAGCATTCGGGTTTATATGCCTTAAATATACATCCCGAGTTAGATTGGTTGCTGGGATTAGTAGAAATGAATCCGCTGTTGAAACAATGATAGCCATCATAGTAGAAACCAAAATAAGGCCCAAAATAATGGGTAAATCTGCATAGCGAGCAATAGCCGGAATGACCGATTCACTGCCTACCTGCCTTGCTTCTAACATGGCATCGAAAGTTGGATTGGTGATTCCTGTCTGAGCTACTGCAACAAGGTCAGGAATAATGCCTTTACTTGCAGCAACAGCACCTGTAAGTCCCAGCATGCCAATAACTGATTCTAAAATAATCACACCAAAAATCCAGAAAAATACTGCCTTTTTAGCCGACCCTCCATCCCTTGCGCTAAAAATTCTTTGATACATGTTTGCATCACCCATTAAAAGCAGCATGGTCGGAACAAAAAAACTGATTGCTATAATTGGCCCAGAAATATCACCGGTGCGTTCCAGCTCCCAGTTACCAAACAGCTGCCACTTTCCTGCTGGCTGTGCAATAGAAATGATCTCGGAAATTCCACCAATTTTAAAATAAAGAAAAATAAGTGCCCCTACAGTACCAATGATCATAAGGATACCATTAACCACATCCGTATAAACTACAGAAAACATTCCTGCCAACACAGTGTAGGAAATTGCAAATACAGCTGTAATTAAGATACCTGTTTCCAAAGACACCATACCATTTGAAACCATGGATAAAACTTTACCACCACCGCGGAATTGATAAGAAACGATTGTAGTGTAGGCTATAACTGTGGTGAATGTTGCCAATATAGCAGGTATTTGACCATACCTGGCTTCGAAAATATCAGGGACTGTTACTTTACCAAAATTCCGAATCCTCCGAGTAATGAAATAAATCAAGGTAATACCCAGCCATGCACCTCCACTTGACCATAGACATGCAAGACCGTTGCGATAACCAAGTCCAGCACCGCTGAATAATGAGCCACTCCCCATCCAGGTGGCTAATAGAGTCCCAACCAATACATACCAAGGGAGTGTCCGTCCTGCTACCATAAAATCTTCACTATCTTTCACATAATGAACCTTATAAATGCCCACAGCAACTAGTGCAAAAAGATAGATAAGGATGCCCGTTAAGTATGTCATAGACTTCTAAATTAGATTCGGATTAAGATACATTTAAAGAATTAATGTCAATTAATCATTAATTTCCACGCCTTGATTCTATGAACAATGAGAAAATTAATCCTAATTTTTAGCAGTTTAATTCTTTTTTGGAACTGCGATGGTAAAACCATGACTAAGATAAGAACTCACCAGAATCGTCTGGCTGAATCACAAAGCCCCTATCTGCTCCAACATGCTTCTAATCCTGTAGACTGGTACCCATGGGGGGATGAAGCATTCGAAAAAGCAAAAGCAGAGAATAAACCAATTTTCCTTTCTATTGGCTACTCCACATGTCACTGGTGCCACGTCATGGAACATGAATCCTTTGAAGATTCCACTGTTGCTCAATTAATGAATGAAAATTTTATAAATATTAAAGTTGATCGTGAAGAAATGCCGGAAGTAGATCATCTATATATGTCCGTTTGCCAGGCCATGACTGGACGTGGCGGTTGGCCGCTTACGGTAGTCATGACACCAAATAAGGAGCCTTTTTTTGCAGGAACCTATTTCCCCAAAGACGGCCGCGGGCAACGCCCTGGAATGCTACAATTAATACCCAGTCTTGCAAATGCCTGGAATACCAAACAAGGCGAGATCAGCAAAACTACAGAAAAGGTCAAAAATTATCTTCAAAAGATTAATACTTCGCAGCCTGGGGATGAATGGGATGAAGAAATGATAAATAAGGCCTTAACAGAAAATTCTTCTAAATTTGATCCTGATTTTGGCGGGTTTGGAAGGGCCCCAAAATTTCCATCTCCTCACAATCTAATATTCTTATTACGTTATGGAAAGTTGTATGAAAATAAAACTGCCATTAATATGGTTGAAAAAACACTTCATTACATGCGCATGGGCGGTATGTTTGACCATATTGGTCTTGGATTTCACCGCTATTCCACCGATAAACGATGGCTCCTTCCCCACTTTGAGAAAATGCTCTATGACCAGGCAATGCTCTCTATGGCCTACCTTGAAGCGTTTCAACTAACAGGAAAAACTGAATATGCGGATGTAGCTGAAGAAATATTTACTTACGTTCTCCGTGATATGACAGATAAAGAAGGTGGATTTTATTCTGCTGAAGATGCAGACAGTGAAGGTGAAGAAGGGATATTCTATATCTGGACAGAAGAGCAATTCATCGAAGTTTTAGGTGAAGCAGATGGCAGGAAAATGGCAAAAATATACGGTTTTGAAGTAGTGGGGAATTTTCACGATGAAGCTACCGGCCAAACAATCGGAAAAAATATCCCCTATTACTCTGAAGAAAAGGAAATTTTAGCTAAATCTGTTGGTATGAATTTAGATGAATTAGATGCTTTTATTTTAGAATCACGTAAAAAGCTTTTTACTGAACGTGAAAAAAGAATTCACCCTTTGAAAGATGATAAAATTCTCACAGACTGGAATGGATTAATGATTGCTGCGCTTTCTATGGGGGGCCGTATTTTAAATAATGACACTTATACCAAAGCTGCTGAAAAATCAGCACAGTTTGTATTAACTACATTGATGAAAAAAAATGGACGATTAATGAAAAGGTCACGCTTGGGTAAAGCAGGCCTCTCTCCCCATTTAGATGATTATGCCTTTATGACTTGGGGTCTTCTCAATCTTTATGAAACGAATTTTAATGCTAATTATTTATCTTCTGCAGTAGAACTGACTAAAATCATGGTAGAAGATTTTTCTGATGAAAAAGGGGGATTTTTTATTGGTAGTAAAGATGCTGAAAAACTTTTAGTCCGTGCAAAGGATAGTTTTGATGGGGCCATTCCATCCGGAAACTCTACTGCTGTCATGAATTTATTCAGATTAAGTAAAATTACGGGGAATATGCATTGGGCTGAAATCGCGCATAAAACACTCAAAGCCTTTACAGATCCTGCAAAAAAATCACCTACCGGATTTACCGCCATGCTCACCGGCTATATGTTCGATATAAAAAAACCCAAGGAAGTCGTTTTTGTGGGAAATTCGAATGATCCTAAAATTGAAAATTTGATGCAGACGCTTGGTAAAAATTATTCACCGAACAAGGTAGTTTTATTCAAAGATATATCTGATCCTGATGGGCTCATCCATGTTGCACCGTGGACAAAAAACCATGTGATGATGAATGATTTACCCACTTTTTACATTTGCGAAGATTTTTCCTGTAGACGACCCACCAACAGTATTGAGTTAGCACTAAAATATATCAATGGGTAAATCATTTTCAAAACAGTTGGGTTCTACACTGGCTCATATTCAGGATCTTTTTGATACTGTTCTGCATAGATTATTTAAGTCTGGTTTAAATAACAAGAAAAATACAGTAATCTCTAACATTATAGATGTCGGTGACGCTTATTATGAAACGTATGCTAACATCAAAAAAGGAAAAGATAAAACATGAAAAAATTTGCACTGCACTGGCAAATAATTATCGGACTGGCCTTGGGATTGTTTTACGGAATACTAGCTGCTAGTTCTGGCTGGGGAGCATTTACATCAGATTGGATCGCACCGTTTGGAACGATTTTTATAAGTCTATTAAAACTAATCGCAGTTCCTTTGGTTTTGGCTTCATTAATTACTGGAGTAGCTTCCTTATCTGATTTAAAAAAGCTGAGCAGGATCGGTGGCAAATCAATCGGAATTTACATTGGTACAACTGCTGTTGCAGTTATTTTGGGGCTGGTATCAGTGAATATTATCCAGCCAGGAGATAAAGTTCCACAACAAATGAAGAATAAACTCGAACAAACCTATGAAAAAGATGCCTCTGCTCGTACTGGGAAAGCACAGCAAGTAAAAGACCGTGGCCCACTCCAGCCTATTGTTGATATGGTACCTAGTAATTTCTTTTCTTCTGCTTCTTCAAACCGAAATATGCTTCAGGTAGTTTTTGTTGCAATTTTTGTTGGGATTGGGTTGATCCAAATTCCCAGTGAAAAGGGAAAACCAGTTTTGGATTTTTTCAAAGGGTTGAATGATGTTGTTATAAAGCTGGTAGACTTCATTATGATTTTAGCCCCATTTGGTGTATTTGCTCTCATTGCGCAAACAATTAATAAAGTTGCCGGAAATGATTTGGGGCAGGTATTAGAATTATTAGGTGCCCTTGGTTTTTATATGTTTTCCGTTATCATCGGACTCTTTATTCATGCCTGTGTAACCTATTTAGGATTACTAAAAATTTTTAGCAGTATGCCGGTTTCCACATTTTTCCAAGGAATGGCTCCGGCTCAGCTATTAGCTTTTTCAACTAGTTCCAGCGGTGCAACATTGCCGGTCACAATGGAAAGATGTGAAGAAGAACTTGGAGTCTCTGAAGAAGTTTCATCTTTCGTACTGCCCCTAGGAGCAACAATTAATATGGATGGTACAGCATTGTATCAGGCCGTGGCTGCTGTTTTTATTGCCCAAGCTGTCGGCATGGATTTGGATCTTGGTGCTCAATTAACTATTATTCTTACTGCAGTTTTAGCATCCATCGGCACAGCAGCTGTGCCGGGTGCAGGAATCATCATGTTGGTTATAATTCTAGAAGCTGTGGGCGTGCCTAGTGCGGGAATTGCTTTAATTTTAGGTGTAGACCGTATTTTGGATATGCTTAGAACAACCATCAATGTCACTGGTGATGCAACCATTGCTGTTATTATTGCGGAAACTGAAGATCAACTGTCTATTCCAATGAAATAGTTTTATCCATTAAAAATCATTAATAATTTCGTTTAGATTTTTGAAAGCCTTACGGGCAGATTCTGAATTTTTTGGATCTATAACTAATAATTGGGTGCTGTACTTCGATGTCAAAAAACAGGCCTTCTTTGCGCGTGCATGGTAAAGGAAGTTTGCTGTCTTCGAGAGGCTCCCTCCGTTCAATAAACAAAGAATGGTCCCAAAAAACAATTTGCCCGTTTCTTTTTAATTTGTATTAGCTAAAATTTGATTTATCCGGGATCTACTTCCTCTGATTTTTAATTTGACCCTACTTTCTTCATATTCTCTTTCCAATACTTCTACACCTTCCTGAGCCTGAGCAATTGATTTACCGTGATCGTAAGGAAATTCCACATCAATAGTTTGAAAATTTTCTTCCATTTTCTCTAAAATCCTTGATCGAAGTTCTGATAATCGTAAATGTTCCTGAGCCGAAATTGTTACAGATTTTGGAAATTGTCGCTGACGTTTTTCAATCATATTATTATCTGAAATCAAATCAACTTTATTTAAAATAGGAATAATTGGAATATCCATTACTCCCATATCTTTAAGCACATTTATAATCGTATCCACATGATCTTTAATTTGTGCAGAAGATATATCTAAGACCATTAAGATTAAATCAGCCTCTAAAACTTCTTTTAAAGTACTTTTAAAAGAAGCAACAAGATTGTGAGGTAACTTCCGGATAAAACCAACTGTATCACTCAATAAAATTTGGTGGGAATCATCAAGATTCAACTGGCGTATCGTTGTATCCAATGTAGCAAACAATTGATTTTGAATATATACATTGGAGCCAGTTAAAGCTTTAAATAATGTTGATTTTCCTGCATTGGTATAGCCCACCAATGAAACACGGAATTCTGACTTCCTGCGGGAGCTTTGGGTTTCCCGTTCCTTTTCAATTCGTACTAATTCTTTTTTCAACTTTGTAATACGAGTTCGGATTAATCTCCTATCAATCTCAATCTGAGTTTCTCCCATTCCAGCGCGCGTTCCTATTCCTCCCATTTGCCGCTCTAGATGAGTCCATTGTCTAGTTAATCGTGGGAGTAAATATTCAAAATAGGCTAAATCAACCTGCGTCCGGGCTTCCTTTGTACGAGCACGTTTTTGAAAAATATCCAGAATAAGACCGCTACGATCCAAAACTTTTATTTTTTCCGACATTTTATGATAATTCTTTATTTGTGCGGGACTTAATTCATTATCAAAAAATATAAGTTTCACACCCAATTCTTTTGCCTGATTTATAATTTGATCTGCTTTCCCCCTTCCTATAAATGTCGCCGGGTTAATCTTTGATATTCTCTGCGTAATTCGTCCCTCAATTTGTGCACCTGCTGTATTTGCCAACAATTCTAACTCATCCAAATGTTCATGAATTATCTCATCCGTCATGCCCGGCTGAACCACTCCTACTAAGAGTGCTCTTTCTTGCTCCACCTGTTCTCGATTTATCATTTTTCGTCTGATTTCATTTTGAAAAGTTCAGGCCGTCCAATTATTGTTTCAGCAAGTAAAAGCATAATTGCCAATGTTAAGAAAATTTTCCATAGATATTTACCATGTCTTGTTTCACTAAAGACTTGTGCAAAGTTTCCTTCCATTGTTAACCATTTAGTCTGATTTGATGACAAAATAGGTTCCAGCTCTTCTTCTGAAATTCGTCGTTTGATATATTCTAATCCGTGAAGCCGTGTTGGAAAAGAAGAAAATAATTCACCGTTTGAAAAAACGCTGTAAATACCCAATTCATCCGTGGTTGTGATCAGGATTCCTTCTTTATCATAATCAGGTGCAATCATTTCTCTTTTACCAGAAGGTGAAACCACTTCCCATTTATTCCGAAGGTTCCTTTCTTTAACAGAAATCCATTTAGGCGAATTTATTTGAACTGAAGAAGTGTTGATTTCGTCCGTTCCTGTTAATACCAACAAACGATACATTAAGGGAACCAGCATACCGCGAATGGCCAAATCATTCCAACGTAAATCAAGTAAAGTTGAAAAATAAAATATTTTTCCACTTCCCTTTGAAAATTCCATTAAAAGAGGGTCCCCATTATTCAGGGTCCAATGATTCTTTTGCTTCAAATTTGACTTGACATTTAAATAAGTGAATACTTCAGGTAATTCGTTTTTCATATTTCTTACCTGCAGATCCTGAAAGATATCTGAATGGTCACCCGCAATCTCTGTAAAGAAAAATCCCTGACCAGCATTTATCATTATTTCAGGGACTGGAAAACCAATATTATTGAATAAATTAATATGGAAATTGTTTTTATCATCATCTCCCTGGAACCAAATAACACCTCCTCCTAATTTTAGAAATTTTTCTAAATCTTCCACTCCCGATTCCGTAATACTTTTAGGGTTATGAATAATGGCAACATCTAGATCATCTAGGAATAAACGATTTATGGATGGTTGTAATCTTGAATCGATTGATAAGAATTCATTATTAGGATCGATAGCACGAAGAACCATTTCAAAAATAGCTATATCATCATTATTCGATCCGATAATTCCACATCGAATTTGTTCCATTATCGGCATTGACAAATACCAGCGATTATCTAATTCATAATCATCTTTCGGCAATTGAATTTTTCCATGGACTATACCCATCTGCGATGGGTATGCCTGGAAAAGAAATTCTTTTTCCTTACCTGGTTTAAATTCTGAAACAACCTGGCCTACTCGATGGTCATTAAATAATAATTCCAGAGGAATATTAGGTTTTGGAAGTTGACCTGAATTCTCTATTCTAGTATTTAACTTTACTAATTGGCTAAGGGTTTTTATTCGATTAAGTGATGCTACTGACTTTATGGATAAGTTATCATACACAGTCCCTGGTTCAACCAAATAGAATTTCCAATCTTTCAATCCCGAAACTCCTTCCAGAAATGAAGAATCAGGTTTATACATAAAATCACTAAATATAATACATTCTTTTACAGATTCGCCATTATCATCTGATGCTAATAGTTTGTTTATTTTGCCCCAGATCTCATCATGTATTACTGTTGTTTCAATTGAATTTATACTTTTCTCAAAATCAGGATTATGGGATGAACCCTGAAATAAAATCTCTGGTGGACAAGTTTGAGCTAAGGTAATCCTAGTATCTTCATTAAAAATTGGGATCAGAGTTCTTGCTTCATTTTTCGATTTTTCCAGAAATGTTTGATCACCATCTTTTACATTCATGCTGGCAGAGTTATCAATTACAATAACAAGCCTTGCATCTTGTTCTGCAGCCAGCCATCCAGATATGAATCCCTTTGTAACCGGCTTCGCCATCATAAAAACCAAACAGACAATAGCTAATACTCTTAATATCAGTAAAATAATTTTCTGTAGCTTGATTTTACGAATAGAACTGGTTTTCAGCTGTTTAATAAATTGGATAGTGCTGAATTCTACTTTATTAATTCGCAAATGGCTTAAAAAATGAATAATAATTGGGAGGCTGACTGCTGCTAAAAACCAGAGAGCAGAAGGAGATAAAAAATTCATATTACCATTCCATAGGTCATGATAATGCCACCAGTTAAAGGTATACTTAGGTTGTCATTCAAAGGGATTGGAGCCAATTCAATCAACATTGCACCGATGGCACCGAGAATTATAATTTCTGCTGGTACTATTGTATTGAAGCATAACCCCGCGATACTGGATGTTATTATTCCCGCCAATGTTCCAGATAAGGATTTTTCTCTTATTAGGCCAATGGGCAGGGATTTTCCTACAATAGCAGAAAATGTATCACCGACAGTTAAAAATAGTAATGCAGGAATTGCAATATATTTTGGAAATAAAAAAATTGTAAGGGTGGAACCAAATAAAAGCCATGTTGCACCTGTGATGCTACCTTTGCTCTCGTTGGTTCGCATCATAAATTGAAAAAATCTCTCAAAAATAGATGTAATGAAATCCCATTCCCTACGGAAAATTTCCAAAAGGATAGATATTAAACTTATAGTGCCTAAAATAAAAATCATCAATTCACGGTTCTCTATAAAGAATAGATATCCTAGTGGGATAAAGGAAGCAGACAGATGAAGTACTTTTCGTGAAATTTCTATTGATAGTTTGGACTTCACTTGTCAATCATCTGGTTGAAAATATCCTGCATATCCAATACACTGACTGTGAGGTCTATATTTGATGGTTTTTCTAAAACTGTTTCAGCCGGAATAGACTGATCTAATACTGTGTAAGGAATTAGATCTTCATTTTGTCGGTAAAATATTTTTCCAAGACGGAAACCCGCTTTTTTAATATCTATAACAGCTTTTTTCTTACTCAAACCAAATAAATTAGGTACTTGAAAAAAATTTGGTGGCACCCCTAAACTAATAGTCAAGTGAAGTCCCATTCCCTTATTTAATAAATCACCACCCTTTGGATATTGCCAAGTCACATTTCCTAGTGGTACATCTGAGTTATACTCCTCATAGACAGTATCAATCTCCAATCCCGTCTGATTAAGTACCAATTCTGCACTTCTTAAGGAACGCCCAATTAGATCAGGTATAGATACCATTTTTTCCGGATGGGCAATTTTGAGCCTAACAGTACGACCTTTTTTTACTTTTGTATTTGGAGTTGGATATTGATCTATGATTGTTCCTGCTTCGTAAGATGCAGTGTATAATGTATCTGATACTAGACTCTTGTAACCTTCTGAAAACAATACTTTTTCTGCCTGTAATAAAGATTTTCCAGTCACGTTGATCATATATCGACCAGCACCTTTGCGTATATAGCCTGGCATCAGTACAAAATCAAACAGAAGGATGATAGTGAAACTCAGACCTACAAAAATGATAAGGTAACTAGTATATTTTTTCATTACAATCTTTTAATTTTTGCTGAAAACATCCCATCAACACCATGGACATGGGGTAAAGTTTGAAAACATCCCTTTTCATTAATCCATGCTTTTGGAAGACTAGATGGTCCCGGTATTAATTGGAAATCAGCGTTTAAATTAAGGAAGTCTTTAATTACGTTCCAATTCTCTTCAGGTTCCAAAGAACAAGTAGCATAGACCAAGATTCCACCTGAATGCAGATAATTTGCCATATGGTCTAGGATTTGAAATTGTAACTTTGCTAAGTTTTTGATATCCTGGAGTTTACGACGCCAACGTATATCAGGTTTCCGACCCAATACACCAGTACCACTGCATGGTGCATCGATTAAAATTTTATCTGATTTTGGAAACTCATCCTTTCTAGCATCTTTAAGAGACCATATGATATTTGATCGATTATGACGATTTAGATCATTTTTCCCGAAGTTGACTCTCTTATTATCAAAGTCTGTTGCCAATACTTTTCCTAAATCGCCTACTTTTTCTGCGATATATAGCGACTTGGTTCCCGGTGCAGCACAAACATCCAGTACAGTATCACCAGGCTGTGGATCTAAAAAATCAACAACTGCACCTGCTGCAGGATCCTGAATAGAAATTTGTCCAGTTTTAAAAAGTTCTGTTGATAAGATTTTTCCGGAACCAGATTTCACCTTTAAAAAAGTATTGAAAAATTTATCAGTTTTTATATCTGATTCTGCTAGTTCTTTTTGGATATCAATTAGTCCTTTTTGGGAAATATCAACCCTAATATAAGTATTGGGAGCTCGTTCGAATGCTTTTGCCAGTTTGTAAAATTCTTTTTTTCCAAATCGATCTGTCCACTTCTCATACAGCCAAATTGGAAGTGAATACCACCTCGGGTCTTTTCTTAACTGTCTTTCCCATTCAGTTTTTCTTTCAATAGTTCTAATCAAATTTCTCAAAGCAGCATTTGTAAACCCTGATGCTTTTCGATTTAAGATTGACTTTGTCAAACTGACAGCAGAATCAACTGCAGCATAATTTGGTATATTTTGATCATAAAGGATCTCAAAATATCCGATTCTCAGAATAGAATGTAAAGACGGGTCTAGATATTTCAACTTTTTTCCGGTTATATGCTCGATGAAAAGATCTAGCCTATCTTTAAGCCGAATTATCTCACT
The DNA here is from genome assembly GCA_002722105.1 of Fidelibacterota bacterium. The sequence goes on along the minus strand of PBKF01000003.1, from coordinate 2,872 downwards.
GGTAAGGATCATTGACCTAGATTTTGAAATTAAGTCAGGTTTGAATTGAGAAAAAATTTTGTTTCTAACTATACTTAACTTCTCTTTTTTTTTTTCAAAACGATTCTGAATTTTTACAGATAAGAAACGTGCATTTGAACTCATTCGCCTAGTTGATCTCCTACATAAAATCGGTTTCCTTTCATAAATTCTGAGACATTCATTCGTTTTTTACCTTCTAATTGGACCTCCGAAAATGCTAAAAGATGTTTTCCAGTACTTACTGAAATTTCGTTGTTACTAATTGTAAAAATTTTTCCTGTGTACATGATGTCATTTTCATTCACAATCTTTGTATTGAAAATACGAAGTCTTTTACCTTTCCATTTAGTAAACATTCCAGGAAATGGTGTTAAACCTCGTATCCAATTGTGGATCTTTTTTGCTGGCCAAGTCCAATCAATTATAGTCATTTCTTTCGTAATTTTTGGTGCTCTTGATGCATTACTATGATTTTGAGAAATTGGTTTTATTGACCCATCTTTAATCCCTTTTAAAGTATCTATCATTAAAGATGCTCCTTTATTGCATAATCTTTGTCCTAATGTGAAGAAATTATCATTAAGCTCAATATTGAACTCTTTTTGAAATAGTATTGCTCCTGTATCCACTTTTTTTGAGATTTGAAAAATAGTCACACCTGTTAATTCATCCCCATTCATAAGTGCCCATTGTATCGGCCCTGGACCCCTATATTTTGGTAGCAAAGATGCATGAAGATTGACCGCACCAAACTTGGGAATTTTAATCAACGGTTGAGGTAAGATTCGATAGGCAACTACTACAAATATATCTGGATTTAATGAAACTAATTTTCTATAGATATTAGTTGATTTCAGTGATTCAACTTCAATCAAGTTGAGGCCATTATTCTTAGCATATTTTCCGACTGCAGTAGACTGCAACTTCCGGCCTCTCCCCATATGCTTGGGTGGATTAGACACAACACCAACTACTTCGTAATTAGATTCTTGTAGTTTTTTCAGGGTTGGAATAGCAAATTGATGGTTACCCATAAAAACAATTCGCATTAAATAGCTCCTGAATCAGTCTGTTTAAATAAATTAAAGCACAAACCCCTTTTGAATTGAACGATTTTTTTGGCGTATTTTTGATTTTTTTTCTAATTCTTTTAATTCATTTTGGTACTGAATCCGTTCGACTTCACCAACACGATCAATAATAAAAACACCATTTAAATGGTCCATTTCATGCTGAATAGCTCGCGATAATAACCCTCCAAATTCATCTTCATGCCATTTTTGATCTGGAGTTTGATATTTCAGGATTACGTTTTCGGGTCTCAAAACATCCAAGGCAATTCCAGGCATAGATAAACAACCTTCTTGAAATATGCCATCTTCTCCAACTTTTTTAACAATATCTCCATTAATAAAAATATGAGGTACTTCCGCTTCGTCTGTATGAGTTACATCGATAATAAATAAATTGATATCAAACCCAATCTGGTTAGCCGCTAAACCAATTCCGTCGGCTTCATACATGGAATCAAACATATCCTCTAAAATGGTTTCCAATCTAGAAAAATCCTGAAATGGTTTACATTTTTTTCGGAGAATTGGATCTCCGTAATGAACAATTTCCATCATAGCCATTAGGCGTGTTCTAACTCCCCATCTTTTACTTTATCTGCTAAACCTACAATGGCAGTTTTATTGATTGTCATATTCGTATTATTATCAATTTTAATGACCGCCAAACGGCCTTTTTCTTTAAATCCTTGCACTGTTCCATATATACCGCCCATAGTGATGATTTTGTTACCCTTTTTTAATCCTTCCCTCATAATTTCTTTTTCTTTTTGTCGTTTTGTCTGAGGCCGAATCATTAAAAAATAAATAATGAACATAATCAGGATGAAAGGTAGAAATGCGGCTAAACCACCGCCCTGTCCTGGTTGCGCTGCTGCATATAAATAATTCATTTTTTCCCTTTAATAATTAGTGTAGAAATTACCTTTTCTACTAATAGAACCCAATCCCTTCCATGAATTCTTTAAATATTTAATAATCCAGTTTTAGTATTAATATAAGGCTATGGGAAAGATCAAACTGCCTATTTGGGATAAAACCTAAAGGTTTGGCATCTTTCTATTCACTTTAATGGTATTCTGAATTTATCTTTTGTTGCCAATTTGTTTCCAATCAATACAATTCCAATATCTCTGAGATCAATAGAAGTAGAAACTCGCTCGTCGTTTTCTATTTGAGTCCATGCCTTTCGCATACCTGAAGACCAGGAAATATCATCAAAGATAATGACTGCTTCATTTGAAAGATTTGGGAGTGATTTAATAAAGTAATTTATAACTGCATTGTGGTCATGATGCCCATCATTGAAAAAGAAATCAATAGGCTTTGAAGTCTCTAGTACATTAGATAATGTTTTATGAAATGGGCCAGTAACAACTGATGCTTCTTTAAGTTTCATCACTTCAAGCGTTTCTTGCGCAATTTTTGCAATTTCAGGAGAGCCTTCAAGTGTAACTAAGTTACCTTTACCATTAATCTTGAGTGCAGCAGCTTGATAAGATGCAGAAATACCAACACATGAACCGAGTTCCACACAAGAAACTGGTTTTAACTTTCGAACTAATTTAAAAAGAAAAGTTGCCCAAAAAGATTGTTTACTAGCTCTACAAATATCAGAAATCTTCGCAGATGATTCAATGCCATTTTCCATCTCTGCTTTTGTCCTATTTGATCTAGATTTTCCTGCACCATAATCAATTACAGAAATTTTTTTTTCAGTACTAAGGAGTAATAATCGCCGTTTCTCAACTAAATCTATAAATTCTATTTCTTTAGGAGAT
>PBKF01000002.1 GCA_002722105.1 Fidelibacterota bacterium | reverse complement strand
TGTTTTAGAAAGATTTTACAACGTAGCCAAAAAGTACGAAGCTGATGTAATAGTAAGGGTAACAGGTGATTGTCCACTAGTAGATCCCAAGATAGTTGATTCTTTAATAGAAAAATTTATATCTAATAATGTAAATTATGCATCTAATATAAATCCACCAACCTTTCCTGATGGACTAGATGTCGAAGTAATTGCATTTAGCTCACTTAAAAAAGCTTACATGAAATCAAAAGATAAGTTTGATTTAGAGCATGTAACACCTTTTATTAGAAGAAATGAAAAGAAACAGTTTAATCTGTTTTACAAAGAAGATCTTTCAGGAATAAGATGGACTTTAGATGAGTCGAAAGATTTAAAGGTTATTGAAAAAATTTTTAATAATTTTCATCCAAATATATATTTTGATTGGGAGGATGCTTTAATATTTCATCACAGCGATGGCTTTATTGCTGAGAATGAGAATATAATTCGGAATCAAGGATTGATAATGAAGAAAGGACCTAAATTATATAAAAGAGCCAAAGAGATTATTCCAGGTGGTAATATGCTTCTTTCAAAAAGGCCTGAGATGTTTTTGCCTGAAATATGGCCTTCATATTTCAGTAAAGCAAAAGGGTGTAAAGTTTGGGATATGGACGGAACTGAATATGTAGATATGTCTATAATGGGAATTGGTACAAACATTCTAGGATATGGTCACGAAGAGGTAGATAAAGCTGTCGATGAAGTTATAAAAAAAGGAAATATGTCTACATTAAATTGCCCCGAAGAGGTTTATCTAGCAGAAAGATTAATAGAGATAAATCCATGGTCAGACATGGTAAGACTTGCAAGAACTGGCGGCGAAGCAAATGCAATTGCAATAAGAATAGCTAGAGCAGCCTCCCGTAAAGATAATGTTGCAATATGCGGCTATCATGGCTGGCATGATTGGTATTTGGCTGCAAATATTCAATCAAAGGATGGGCTGAATGAACATTTACTATCAGGACTCGAAACAAATGGTGTTCCAAAAAGTCTTGAAGGCACTGTTTTTCCTTTTAAATATAATGATTATGAAGAACTAGAAAAAATTGTTGACGCACATGATATTGGCGTAATCAAAATGGAAGTAATAAGGAATAAAGGACCTGAGAACAATTTTCTTGAAAAAGTCAGAGAATTATCTTCAAAAAAGGGCATAGTATTAATATTTGATGAGTGTACTTCTGGCTTTAGGGAATCTTTTGGAGGCATTCATAAGAATTTTAATATTGATCCAGATATTGCTATGTTTGGAAAAGCATTAGGAAATGGATATGGCGTTACTTCAATAGTTGGTAGAAAAGAAGTTATGGAAGCAGCTCAAAACAGTTTTATGAGCAGTACATTTTGGACAGAAAGAATAGGCCCAGCCGCCGCAATCAAAACTTTAGAGATAATGGAAGATATTAAATCTTGGGAATATATATCCAAAACAGGTAAATATATAAAAGACGAATGGCAGAAATTATTTTCTAGATACAATCTTGATATTAATATTTCAGGAATATCAGCACTTCCTAGCTTTACTTTTAAAAGCAAAAGCCATCAAGCATATAAGACCTTTATTACGCAAGAAATGCTCAAGAAAAATTTTATAGCTGCTAATACTATTTATGTTTGTATTAATCATACAAAGGACTTAGTAGATAATTATATGTCTGAGCTTGATCCATTACTTAAAGTCATTGAAGAATGCGAAAATGGAAAAGATATAAATGATCTTCTTGATGGCCCAATAAGTCATGACGGATTTGCGAGGTTAAATTAATGAGTAAAAAGGTATTAGTAATTGCATCACATCCTGATGACGAAACTATTGGATGTGGGGGCGCCATATGTAGACATGTTAAAGAAGGAGATGATGTTGGGATTATCACTTTAACTAATGGTGTTAATTCAAGAGATAATTCAAATGATGATGATTTAGAAAAAAGAAATATCGCAGCAGAAAAAGCAATTAGCTCATTGGGAGCATCATGGATTGGTGCCGGTGATTTCCCAGACAATAAGATCGATAGCATACCTTTAATAGATGTCATTAAATTTATTGAATCATTTAAAGACGCTTTCTACCCAAATATAATATATGTTCATTCACCAACTGATTTAAACATTGACCACAGAATAGCGGCATCAGCAACCATGACTGCTTATAGACCAGAACCAAAAGAAAGTTATGAAGAAATTCGTTTTTATGAAGTTGCCTCATCTACAGATTACACTGTGAAGCAGCTTGAAAAGAAGTTTGAACCAAATTTATATATCAATATTGATGCATATATTGAAGATAAAATTAGTGCTTTAAAATATTATGATATGGAAATGCGGGAAAATCCTCATTCTAGATCATATGAAAAAATTAAATCCTTAGCTCAATATAGAGGATCTGAATCTGGCATGAATTATGCAGAAGCTTTTGAGGTTGCCAGAAGAATAATAAGATGAAAATCTTATACTGCATTCAAAATACGATCTTAGAAGAAGTATTAAAAAAGAAAAGAATTATTAATAAAAATTCTTTAATTATTAGAGACAGAAGAGAGTTAACTTATAAAAAAATAATTCAAATAAAGCCAGATTTTATAATGTTTCCTCATTGGTCATATATTGTTCCAAAAAATATAGTAAGAAATTTTAAATGTATTTGTTTTCATTCTTCACCATTACCATATGGAAGAGGGGGATCACCGATACAAAACATGATAAAAAGAGGTTTCAAAAATACAGAAGTATGTTCTTTATTAATGGAAGAAGAATTGGATACAGGACCTATTTATATTAGATCAAAGGTAAAGCTATCAGGTTCTTTGGATGAAATACTTATAAGAATATATGAAGCAATTGCTAATCAAATTAAAATAATAAAAAATAAAAATATTGTTCCAAAAATTCAGACCGGAAAAGAGTATACCTTTAATAGACTTAGCTCAAAAGACAATCAAGTTAATTTTAAAGATAGTATAGAAAATATATATGATCAAATAAGAATGCTGGATAGCTCGATTTATCCTAAGGCTTTTTTAGGATCTGGTAATTACTTTCTAGATTTCAAGAACGCAAGATTTAGAGATAGAGATTCTTTGATTGCTGAGGTAGTCATTAAAAGAAAAATAACTCTTAGGAAGGCAAAAATCTCAGACTCAAAAACAATATGGAAGTGGAGGAATGACCCATTAACAAGATCTATGTTTATTAACAAAGACTTTATTGAATATAAGGATCATTTAAAGTGGTTTAAATCAAAATTAAAAAATAAAAATAGTTTTATATTCATTGGGCAGGCTTTTGGAAAAAATGTTGGAATGGTTAGAATTGACGTTAACAAAAATATTGGCGAAATTTCTATAAATATAAATCCAAGATTTAGAGGAATTTCTTTATCTGAGACTTTGCTCACTGATTCAATTCAAGCATTTCGTAAGAAAAAGCCAAATTGTGAATTAGTAGCAGATATTGATAAAAAAAATACTGCAAGTATAAAAATTTTTAGTAGCATTGGATTTGTCAGACAAAATTCAATTAAAAATATTTATAGATATAGGTTAAATTTTGAGTAGTAATAATTCAGCTGTTATTTGTTTATCACATCAATTAGATACTAAAAATAATTTATCATTTGATTCAATTGAAAGGTTAAAAAAAGCATGTAGCATTTTCCATAAAAATAAATGTGAATACTTGATTACTACTGGCTGGAAATATAAACAGAGTCTTAATAAACCCTTATCACAAATTATGTCTAAATTCGCCCAGGAAAAATATAGAATTTCAATTGATCAAATATATGAGGAGCCAAACGCAAAGGATACTGTTGGAGAAGCATTTTTTGTCAAAAAGAATTTTTTTCAAAAATTTAATGATATAAATTCTTTGCATGTTGTTACTAGTAACTGGCATCTTGATAGAGCAAAAGAGATATTTGATTTTATATTTAGTGAAAAAAATGATCCTAAAATAATTTTTTATCCAGTTGATGGAGATAATGTTTTGCATGAGAAGGAAATGCAAAATAATTCAATAGAGGAATTTAGAGAAATGACAAAACACTGTAAAAGAGGAAACTTGGATGAAATCTATAGTAAAATGCTTAAATATCATTCAATGTATAAGGATTAAAGAATGTTCAAAAATCTTAGTCGTCCATACATAATTGCTGAAATTTCTGGAAATCATAATGGTTCTATAGAACGTGCTAAAGAATTAATTAAGTTAGCTAAAGATAATGGTGCTAATTGTGTGAAGATTCAAACATATACTCCTGACACGATGACCATAAAATCAAATAAAGATGATTTCCTTATAAAAGGAGGTTTATGGGACGGATATAACTTATGGGATTTATATGATTGGGCTCAAACACCCTTTGAATGGCAAAAAGAATTATTTGAGTATGCAAATAATATTGGAATGACAATTATAAGTACTCCTTTTGATGAGTCAGCAGTTGATTTACTTGAATCATTAAGCTGCCCATTTTACAAGGTTGCTTCCTTTGAACTCACAGACCTGCCTTTAATCAAGTACATTGCTCAAACAAAAAAACCAATGATTCTATCTACCGGCATGGCAAATGAAAAAGAAATTAAAGAAGCTATAGACGTAATTCAAGAACATGGTTCTGGAGATTTTATTCTTTTGCACTGCGTAAGTGGATATCCGACTCCAGTTGAGGAGATTAATTTAGATACAATTACTTTATTAAAGAAAAAGTTTCAGTGTGAGGTTGGTCTTTCTGATCATACATTAGGAAATACAAGCGCTATTTTATCAATAGCCCTTGGAGCAAAAGTTATAGAAAAACATTTTACTTTTGATAGATCTGAGGGAGGCCCTGATGCGGAGTTTTCAATGGAACCACATGAACTTAAAAATTTATGTTCCAGTGTAGAAATGGCTTATGATGCTTTAGGAAAGGGTAGTTTTGAGATGAAGAAGGCAGAAGAATCTAATATTAAATTTAGAAGATCAATATATGTGGTTAAAGACATAAAAAAAGGAGAAAAATTTACGAATAACAATATAAGAAGGATTAGACCTGGATACGGGCTTCCACCAAAAAAATATGATGATATTATAGGACTAAATGCAAGTAGAGATCTTGAAAGAGGCAGCCCGTTAATTGAAAAAGATATAATCAAGTAATAAGTATATGAAATCTTTTGAGAATGATGTCCTTAATATTCTCTCTGAATCTGAGATAGAGTTTGTTCGAAGAGAAGATGATAAGAAACTATGGCAGGAAGCTTTTAATCTTCTTGAATATCAATCAACTGAATATCTTTCTTCAAGAATCGATTTGTTAAATGAATTTAATAAAGATAATTATGAAGATCTAGTTGATATTTCTTTAATATTTTTAGTAAATAACAAACCAATTGGCTTGTGGCCATTAACAGCTTGCCAGGACTTAAATTCAAAATATTTGTCAAGCCAATGTTCTCATATTTTGCCTCCAATTCTTATACCTAATTGCTCATCAAAAATAATTAAAAAAATTCAACATAATTGCTTTAATTTAGTGAATAAATTTTGTAAAACTTTTGATAAAAAAAATTGGACTTCATTGACTCCATTTCTTGATAATTCCTATGTAAATGATTGGCATTTGACGTGTTTGGCTGAAGGAGCTTTATCAAGAGCACAATATAATATTTATGTTGATCTTTCTAAAGATTTTGAATCAATAAAATCTAATTACAGGAAAAGTTATAAACCGCTTATAAGTAAATCAAAAAAGATTTGGAATGTGAGAGTACATGACTCTTCAATTGATAATAATATATGGAAAGAATTTATGGATCTTCATAAGCTTGCATCGGGTAGAGTTACTAGGTCAAAAAAAACATGGGAAATTCAATATCAAGATATATTAGATGGTTGCGCCATACTAATATCTATTCACAAAGAATGCGATGAAATGGTTGGCGCTGCTTTGATAACATTTAGCTTACATGAAGCTAGATATGATGTTGGTGCATATAATAGAGACTTATTTGATAAACCAATTGGGCATATTGCTCAACACACCGCGATCGAAGAGTTAAAAAAAAGAAATATAAAATTTTATAAAATTGGTAGAAAATATTTTCATAGTGACATACCAAGCCCATCACCTAAAGAGATATCAATATCTCACTTTAAGGAGGGTTTTGCCTCATTTATCGCTTCTGAATTTATTCAAGACAACCAAATAAAATAGAATTTATATTAAACTTTTATTCTAGAAGACCATTTATTAGCCTGATAACCAATACCTCTTGAGAAATTTTCTGTTTTAAGAAAAGAGATACAAGGAGAAAACTCATTTTTAATATGGTTTAGATCTTTATCATAGAGTGTTGGTAAAAATACGTCAGTCCAGTGGTAGTCTTTAAGAGAAGATTTTTTACCAGCTATTCCTGCTTTAATAATTTCATTATGAAGATTTATGTATATGTCCGATGATTTTTGTATATGTGGATGAAGTGCAAAAACAAAAACTTTTGTATCAGGCTGTCTATCTTTTTCATCTATGAATTTTGTCAGATCATGCACGTACTTGATAATCTCGTTATTGCTAAAAATCCACTGATCTATTTTTGTATTTATATTATCCTCTACAAGCAAATGGACTGCTGGTCTTGGATGGAACTTTTCGACTGGTGAGTATTCTTTTTTATTTGATTTTATTTTTGGTAATCTTGCCCCATGAGTTAAAACTAGTTTAGAGCACATAAATGATTGTTTATCTGATTTAAGATTTACGATTTTATGATTATCATCTATCTCAATAGATTGAATATTTGTATTTAATTCAACTTTTACAGAGGATTTTTTTAACACCTCTTTTACTGTTTTTATAATTTCAACAGCACCACCTTTGACATAATATGAGGCTTGCCCACTCTCTTGATATATTTTTTTTAGAAGATCTAATGTTTTAACGAAAATGTTATTATCTTTTTTGAGGAACATAGGATCAATTAGGTAACTTAAAAATCTTCCAATACTATTATGAAAGGGAAATTTTATATATTTATCAATAAATTTTATCTTAAATAGTCTTTGTTTATTTTTTGTTTGAATTAATTCCCAATTTAAATTCTTTTCCATGAAATTTGGAGCAATATCATCATGAAGAAAATAATGAATCGCATTTTCAATGTTTTTGTATCCAAAGATATCAATTGGCCTCCATGCTCCCCCAATATCATCATCTTTTTCAACTATGAGAACACTATTTCCTAATTTACTTTGATAAACTGCCTCTAGTATAGAAATAACTCCAGCTCCAATAAAAACAATATCGTAATGTTTATTTTTCAATTTTTTCTCTAGTTCTTTTTGTTGAATTCCATTCAATTATTGAAATCGGAAGAAATGGATTGCCACCAATTACATTTTTGTCAACTTTCATGTTAATTAAACCTTTTTTAAATGCGCTCTCTAGAGTAGTAACCATATCAATGTTATAGTCATTTAGTTCTATATATCTTTTGCATAACTTTCCATAACTAGAGTCATCGTGAGATTCAAAGCAAGGCTCAAAATTAATAACTATTTTTGGTTCAAAACTTAAAATAAAATCAATAAATGAATCAGGTAGTTTTTGAACATAGTGCAACGCATAAGATGTAAAAATAACGCTGTTTTTAGGAATCGATATATCTTTTATGACGTGTTTTTTTAAATCACAATAACCAACTTGTATTTCTTTATTCATTCTTGCAGATAGATGTTTAATTGCATTACAGCCATTTTCTGTATACTCAGCTGCAAAAAGCTGAACATTATGAAACTTTTTTTTATTTGATAGATTTAAAATTTTTGAACCATAGCCTGCTCCTAACTCAACTAAAGCAGTATTTTCATTTATGTATTTACAAATAGCTTTATCGAAAACATCAAGATGCATTTCAAAGACCTCTTTACCGCTGGCAAGATAAAAATCATCCTTATAAAAGATAGGAGACAAGACATCAAAAGCCTCCATCTTTTTATCTATTTCATGAAGATTAATTTTCTTGTCAGAGGCTATTTCATTAAGAATTAGTGACCATTTTTCCGCATTAAATTCTCTAAGAACTTCTTGTTTTGTTTTGTATTTAATGTCTTCATTGGAAGAATTTAATATTTTTTTTGGAAGATCAGAATATATTTTTATATCCTCAAAATTTATTTTCTTCATTTTTATAATTTGTTTAGATTTTTCCAAACTTTGTGAAATGCTTCTAGTATTAAATCAACGTCATTATCACTTAACTCATGCAGACACATTTCATATCCTAAGAAACTTTCTTCATGAAGTTTTTCGGCTATTGGACATATTCCTTTATGGTATTCAATTTCTCTTGAACAAAAATCAGAATTCCAAGGAAATCCATTAGATCCATATGCTATTTTTTTCTGATACATTGGAAGCATGTGAACATTTGCATACCCCTCCATAAGACCATCTACACCTTCTGCTCTTAATGCTGCAGCAATTTTTTTTCTAGTAACTTTGAGCTCTTCTAGATCCAGAAGAATTGGATAAACATAGTAAACGTGTGTGCATCCAGTTTTTATTATCGGTGTTCTAAGTCCTTTGAGTTCCATTAAGCCATTTGTTAGTCTTTCAGCAGCCCTTTGTCTAGATTGAACAAATTTATCTAGTTTTTTTAATTGCTCAATACCTATAGCGCATTCGATTTCACCAAGTCTAAAGTTATAGCCAATTAAATTTGAAATATCTTCTTCACCCATACCTTCAGCGGCAGCTTCTGCATGATTTCTAATTAATTGCATTCTTTTAGCTAATTTAGAATTATTTGTAATTAAGATACCGCCTTCACCAGTATGAATATGTTTATGATAATTAAGACTAAATCCACCAATGTCAGCAAAGGTACTGGAATATTGACCATTGTTATATGAACCTGGTGCTTGTGCTGTATCAGAGATAATTTTTAATCCATATTCATTTGCAATTTTTCTTAACTCGCTCATGTCAGCTGAATGACCAAATATATCAACTGACATAATTGCTTTTGTTCTACTTGATATGTTTTTGAGAACAGATTTTGGATCAATATTAAATGTCTCTTCTTCAATATCAGCAAATACAGGAATAGCATTCCAATGAAGAATTGCAGTCGCCGATGCACACATTGTCCATGTAGGGACAATAATTTCATCTCCAGGTTCTATGTCTAAGGCTCCTACAGCCGCTATTAAACCAGATGTCCATGAATTAACTGTAATAGCGTGATCAACATTAAAATAATCACAACACATTTTTTCAAATTCTTTAACTTTTGGACCTCCATAAAAATCTTGATCATGCGCTCCAACAAATTGAGATAAAACACCAGTTTTAATGACATCTTTGGCAGCATTAAGCTCTTCAGTGCCTATAGGATTATATTTTTGAAAATTACTATTTATTACTGCATCTCCACCTAATATTGCCAAATCTTTCTTACTCAATTTGCTCCTCCTTTTTCAATCATATCAACTACCTCTAATGTTTTAAGAGCATCATCTCCAGTGCTAATAAATGATGACTTACCTTGAATTGAAGCACTCAAGTTATTTAAAACATTATATTGATATTTATTCATGTTTGTTTGTATGAAAGTTTTTTCTTTTTCTAAATAATTATTTTTTGATGTATTAACTTTTTGAAAAAATATCTCCTCACCACCATTTTCGTATAGAAGACGACCAGTTGGCGACATAATTTCTATGGAGTTATATGTAGAAGAATTTTCTATTGATGAGCAAAACAATATTTCAGCATTTCTGTATTGAATTGTAAAATCGTAATCAAAGTCATTAATTTCTTTATATTGTTTACCTTTTGAGATATTTTTGACTGCTTTATGATGCCCTAACCAACATTCAAGAAGATTGATAAAATGACTTCCATTATTTTTTAATCCTTTTGAGTACCATACAATCCCTTTATATGGTTTTTTGAATATTTCTTTTTTTAGCAATTCTCCAACTTTTATAGAACCGGGATCGGACCTTCTTATATAATTTACATAGAGTTTGATATTATTCTTATAACATTCATTTACAATCTTTCTAGCTTTTTCAATATCAATATCTAATGGTTTTTCACATAAAATAGCCAAAGGTGTCACTTTCTTTAAGATTTCTTCTAATACATCTTTATGAGTTTTTGTCGGAGAAGAAATTATTATTAAATCTGGATTTAATTCAGAACTAGCATCATTAAAATTTGCAAAAACTGGTTTTCTATAGTTCTTTTTAAATTCGTCTCTATTCTTTTTATTAATATCCACAGCTCCAATTAATTCAAAATCTGGATGAATCGATATAGCTCTCGCGTGGGTATAGACAAAACGTTTTGAAAGGTCAAGATCATATTTAAGACCAATATCTCCTAAACCTACAATAAGACACTTATATGGTTTCATAGAATTTCCTTTAAGTGTTCTATTGACTTGTGGGGGAGAGAACATTCTCTTCCACTTGGCGGTATTGAAGAAATAACTCTTTTGTTAGCAACTAGTCCAACAACCATAGCCATTGACTCACAGCCTACGACTGTATTTGATAACATTATTTGATCCATTAAACTTCTTTCATTATCTATAATAATATTAAGATTACTAAATTTAGCTATTACCCAATTATATTTTTTAATATTCTCTGATGGATGCGGCCTAATTATTATATTTTTATAATCAATATTTAATAAGTCAATTTGTTTTAAAAAGTATTTAAGGGCTGATTCTTCTGTATAACCATGATAATTTTCATCACCAAATTGTATTTTTGCATGATCTTTTATAGGCTCGCATACATAAAGTATATTTTCGGTCATTAAGTTTGAATTTAATTTCATGTAACTTGTAATATTTTTTTTAAGATTTTCGATATAAGGATTTTCGATAAGCTTTAGACTGATATTTTTAAATTTATCTTCTGCTATCTTTTTTGCGTATTCGTCACATACCCATATTTCATCTGGTAGTATTAAATTACCCTCTGTAATAAACCGCTCTCTATAATTTACCCAATGATCTAGGATTGATATTACTTTTTTTCCATGCAACTTTGCAGATTTTATAAACCTTCTTTCAATACTGGATTGCCAACTAGTGCCGGTTATAATTAAATCAGATAATTCGATAAACTTTCCAATTTCACAATTAGCAAATTCATTAATAAGCTTATTATCTATATTATTTTTAAAAATCTTCTCAGCTGGACCATCTAGATAAAAAATATATTCATTTTTAGAATAATTTTTTTTTATCCAGTGACTTAATATTTCAGCCCCACCGGCATCATGAGAGACTATACCTAACTTGTTCAATTAGTTATTACCTTTTCTTTTAACAGTTTTGTTTATTTCTATTAGCTCTGGATTTTCTCTTAAATATTTAAGAATTTCGGTACAACTAAAATTACTATTTGAGCTACCAAAATGCTCAATTATATTTTTTATAAGCAAATAATCATCTTGCTCATCCAATGTTAAACCAAGTTCAGGCCAATACAAATCCTCTGAAGCTACCATGTCAAAATGATTAAATAAATTAGGATTATTTCTAATATGTAGGGTCACATGTTCATAGTCTAGTTTTGAGTTAGTCATAGAATATGATTCTTTAAGTGTTTTAAGGGAAAATACTTGAGTATCCATTCCATCAGGATAGCTTCTAATTCGAGCATTGCTAACGTAGTCGTAATCATTAGACAGATATATTCTAATAGATTCCTCAACTATTGCTGGATCAATTATGGGACAATCTCCTGTTATCTCAACAATCACATCAGCTACTGAAGATTCTGCAGCACCTATTACTCTTTGCATAACATTATCCTCATCCCCTCTAAAAACACTTATACCGATTTTCTTTGCCTCATCTACAAGAGGCTGATCTTCAATATTTACAGTAGTTGCAAGCACAATCTCATCAATTACTGATATCGTTTTTAATCTTGATGAAAGATGTTCCAACATGGACTTATTATTAGCTAAAAGTAATGGCTTACCTGGAAGTCTTGAGGATGTCATACGAGCCTCAATTGTTGCAACAACTTTCATTATTTATTTAATGAGTGACAATAAAATTAGGTTAACGGTCTTTAGATTTGAAGTCAATAGAATTAGATCCTTCCAGAATTTATACTCTATAATGACTATATTAATTGAATAATAAGTTTAAAAAAAACATAAATAATAAATGTCAAACTATATTACAATCACCGATAATATATATTTATTTACTTTAAAATTAGAAAATTATTCCAGTTACAGTAAAAAAACAGATTTTTATGGCCCTAAATTTGTAATTTCCAGATTAATTTATGAATGATACATTACCATCCCTTATAAAAAGACTTTGGGGGCATATCGATAGAAGAAGAAAAATTAATTTTTTTATTTTAATTATTATTATGCTTTTAGCTTCAATAGCAGAAGTTATCAGCATAGGTGCAGTGATACCTTTCTTGGGAATTATGACAGCTCCAGAAACTGTTATAAATTTACCTTATTTACAACCAATACTTTTGTATTTAGAAATCTCTTCTCAATCCGAGCTTTTAATTTTATTTACATTAATTTTTATAGTTGCCGCAATTTTTTCAGGTGCAATGCGCTTAACATTGTTATGGTTTCAAACAAGACTAAGTCACTCTGTAGGAGCTTCTATAGGTATAGAAATATATAGAAGAACTTTGTTTCAACCTTATTCGCTTCATATATCTCGCAACAGTAGTGAAATAATTACTGGTATTACTCAAAAGACTAATGTTGTAGTTGATTTAGTTTTAATTCCAATTTTTACTATATTTAGTTCTTTATTAATACTTTCTAGTATTTTGATAGCATTAATATCGATAGATCCTCTTATTGCTATATTCTCTTTTCTAGGATTTGGTTTTATTTATTTGTCTGTAATTTTAATAACACAAAGTGGATTATCAAGGGATGGCAAAAGAATAAGTGTTGAAAGAAATAAAATAATGAAATCTCTTCAAGAGGGTTTAGGAGGTATTAGAGATGTTTTGCTTAGCGGATCACAGAAAATATATGTCAATATTTTTAAGAAGTCTGAAATACCTTTTAGGAGAGCAACAGCAAGAATTACGATTGTAAGCATGAGTCCAAGATATGCTATTGAGTCCCTAGGGATGATATTAATTGCAATTATGGCATATACACTTGCTGATAGAGCAGAGGGTATTTCATCAGCTATACCTATTCTTGGTGCATTTGCTCTTGGAGCACAGCGTCTTCTTCCTGTTCTTCAACAAGCTTATGGTGGATGGCAAACTATTAGAGGCGGCCAAGCTCAATTTAAAGATGCTATTGAATTATTAGAACAACCGCTTCCGAGTTATTTATTGGATGAAGATATAAAAAGCGTTGATTTTGAACATCATATAAAGCTTAAAAATATTAAATTTAAATATTTAAACAACAATAAATATGTTATTGATGACATAAGCCTAACGATAGATAAGGGAAGCAGAGTGGGTTTTATTGGATCAACAGGTTGCGGTAAAAGCACCTTGTTGGACATAATAATGGGCCTTATTGAGCCTACAGAAGGAAAATTTCTGATAGATAACAATGAAGTAGATTTTCAAAATAATCGCGGCTGGCAAAAACATATAGCTCATGTTCCTCAAGCAATTTTTTTGTCAGATTCAAGTATTGCTGAAAATATTGCATTTGGTATTCCAAAAAATGAAATCGATTATCATCGATTGGAGTTATCTGCAAAACAGGCACAACTCACTGATTTGATAGAATCATGGGAAGATAAATATGATTCTTATGTTGGCGAAAGAGGGGTAAGAATTTCAGGTGGTCAAAGACAAAGAATTGGAATTGCAAGAGCATTATATCAAAATGCAGATGTAATTATTTTTGATGAAGCGACTAGTGCGCTAGATAATGAAACAGAAAAAGCAATAATTGAATCTATTACAGAATTAAGCAAAAATTTGACCATAATTATGGTTGCCCATAGACTAACAACCTTGGAAGGTTGTTCTACAATTTATCAGTTAAAAGATGGAAAAATTCAACGGTCAGGGTCTTTTGATGAGATAGTAAATTAACATTCACAACAGCCCATTTTTATTTTAATGAACCATATAAAAAAAATATTTTCAGATATAACTTTAATGCTATCAAGCGGAGGATATCATTCCTATTATAGAATTGGCCCTCCTTTTGCTTTAAATAAAGTCAGAGAAATTTATGAGAAATCTAAATGTGACTTTGTAATACATCGTGACGTTTTTGTTAAAGATCTCACATTAGAAAGATTCAATAACAGGATAATTTTAAAGCTTTGTATGTTTATTTATGAATATTTAAGGCATGTCTATATTGTTATAAAAAGAGTGAATTGGTTATATGAAGTTAGTTTTCATGATGTAAACCAAAAATATGAAGTATTTTTTGCAGATGTCAATAGACCTGATCTTAAATCTGATAAATATAATCTAATGAGCGTTTATGAGGGGCAGGGCAATGATATGTTAAATTCGTTTATAGCTGTTCTTCCATGTTTTTCATTTAAAAAGTTATTCAAAAAAAGATTGATGTGGCACTCTAAAAAATTTCGATATTGTAAATTGCCAAAACATATAATCATTAAAGAATGTGATTCGCTGGAATCAAGAGCACTTTATGAATATGCTGACAGAAAAAATATTACTATTAGTATATCCTGGCCTCTTGCTGGTAGATATTTATATACAAAAGATGAGCTAATTAATGATCAAAACCTAGATAGACCCGTTGAACTAATTAGGCCGAAGTATGTCGAAAATGTTATTGAAAATATAGATAAACCAATAATTATTGATGATGATATTTTGCTTGTAGTTCCTGCAGACTATGGTGTCGATAGAATTATTCAATGGATTATTAACTGCAAAAGTGCCGTTAATGCAAAAAGATATTTTTTTTCAATTCATCCATCAAGCAAATATTTAATTCAACATATTGATAAATTAGGTTTTGGAAAAATAGACTATGACAAAGATAACTATTTTAAAAAATATGAATATTTTGCTGGCATGTATTCAAACCTTTTAAAGGATGCATCTGATAAGAAGAAAAACGTAATTACAATTGCTTTTAATGAACTTGATATAGAATACTGTGATGTAATGAATTCAAATACTACTATTTATAATGCTTCACATTATGAGAATATGAAATAATATGAATCTGAAAAGTAAACTAAAAAATAGTTCTGCTAAATATTTAATTAGAATGGATGATGCTTGTCCAACATTGAAGAGTTCTAACTGGGATTATTTAGAAAGTTTATTTGATGATTTGAGCATTAAACCCATAGTCGCTGTTATTCCAGATAATGTTGATGAAAGTCTTTTTTTTGATAAAGACAATACTTTATTTTGGGATAGGGTTAGATCTTGGCAAGAAAAAGGATGGGTTATTGGGCTTCATGGATATCAACATGACATGCATCCAACTAATAGTAAACAAATCCTACCAATCTATAATAGAAGTGAATTTAGTGGACTATCATATGAGGAGCAAGCTACAAAAATTAGAAATGGCTACAATATTTTAAAAAACCATGGCATTGATCCAACTGTTTGGATTGCTCCAGCGCATTGTTTCAACAAGATAACCCTAAAGGCTATTTTTAATGAAACACCAATTAGAATCGTTAGCGATGGAATAGCTTTTAATCAATATTTTGAAGAAAAATTTTTTTGGATTCCTCAGCAGTTATGGGATCTTGAGTATAAAAAGGAAGGGCTGTGGACGGTATGTATGCATCCTAATGGAATGAGTGATGAGGATTTAAAATTATTTAAAGAAAAATTAATAACCTTTAAAAGTAATATTAGTTCTCTAGATGAAATTGCTTTAAAAAAGAATAGTAAATCTTTAAAAAGCAGGGCCTTTAGTTTTTATTTTTGGAAAAAATATAAATTTTTAAAAACTATAAATCAAATTAGAAAATAATTTATAAGCCAATGGAAAAAAAATTAATAACTTTTGATATGTCCTTTACGTATAAGATTATCAAAGAAAGAAATTTGTCTGCTGCATTAGAGTCCAGATCTTTAGATGATTACTTTACAAAAGTTATATCTGTTCATCCTTTATCCGGCTTGTTTGAAGTTTCATCAGAAAGATATGGAATGCCAAGTATTATAGATGTGTCTCCAAATCATATATTTATAGAAGGAAAAGTTGGCTTAACAAAATGGTTAGCTTGGTTGCCGCCAATTAATTTAATTCTTAGTCAAATTACTTTGATAAATAAACTAATAAAGATTTCAAAGAAAGAAGGCATATCAGTTATTAAAATTGGCGATCCATATTATCTAGGCATTATCGGATTAATAATGAAATTTTTTTTAAAAGTACCCTTAGTTATTAGAGTCTGCTTTAGATATGATGAAATATATAAGAAAACCGGCAGGGCTGTTATGCCAAATCTTTTTAGATTTAGGTGGATTGAAAAAAAGATTGAAAGAATAGTATTAAAAAGATGTGATCTTATTGCCGGTGCGAATGAAGATAATATGCATTACGGAATAGAAAATGGTGCTCCAGAAGAAAAGTGTACAATTTTTCGATATGGTAATTTACTTGACTCTTCACACTGGATAGATCCAGAAAAAAGAGCCAATGTAGACGAGGAAATAGATAGCCTTGGCTTAAAAAATAAAATTTTTTTAACAACTATTTCAAGGCTTGAACCTATGAAATATATTGAACATGTAATTTATACAGTTGAGGAACTAAGAAAGAGAGAAATCGATGTTTATGGATTAATAATAGGTGATGGAAGTCTTAGAAAAGAGTTTGAAAATTTGGCACTGTCAAAAGGTATCTCAAACTATGTAAAGTTTGCAGGTAATTGTAAGCAAGAATTTATAGCAAATATCCTACCTCATTCTGCTGCAATAATATCACCTCATATGGGAAGAGGGTTGACAGAGGCTGCGTTATCAGGGGTGCCAATTGTTGGATATGACTATGACTGGCAAAGAGAAGTTATTATTTCCGATAAAACTGGATATTTAATAGAGCATGAAAACTGGATGGCAATGGCAGATGCGGTCGAACATCTGCTAAGCAACAAAAATATAGCTGAAAAATTAGGTAAAAATGTAAGAGATCATATTGCAAGAATGATGGACCCAGAAAGCCTTAATAATCATGAAAAAAATTGCTATAACAGCATAATTGAGAGTGAATTATAGTATAGTAGTTGCTTATAAAAATGGTCAATAACATGAATATGCATGAACAGGACGAAATTAATTTCAGGGATATACTTAATTCAATAGTAGAATCAAAATTCCTTATATTAATTACCATAGTAACTTTTGCAATTGGTTCTGTAGCATATTCACTATCACTCACCAATAAATTTACTTCATCTAGTACATTAATGGTGGTTAATGAGAGTGGCGTAACTAGCCAATCTAGCTCAGGTCTTGAAATGATAAGTTCAATTGCGGGAATTGATTTATCTGGCTCAGGTTCATCGAAATCAGAGTTTGTAATTACAACTATTACCTCAAGAGATTTTTTAAGGCATTTATTAACTTTTGAAGATATAAAGCCTACATTAGCAGCGTTTGAGAGTTATGATAAAGCAAATAAAAAAATTATTTTCAATGAAAGTATTTATGATATTGAAACTAAATTATTTACAGATGATTTAAAAAAATTACCAACTTTCCAAAAGATATATAACAGATATACTGGGATAGTTTCTGTAAGTAAATCGAAATCTGGATTTATTACAATTTCTGTAACTCATGAATCACCAGAGTTCGCATATACCTTTCTATCTCTTATCATTAATGAATTAAATACTTTATCTAGAAAAAAAGATTTAATTGAATCAGAAGACTCTCTAGGCTATCTATATTCTGAATTAGCAAAAACAAAACAGATTGAAATTAAAGATTCAATCAATAAGTTAATATTGTCAGAGCTAAGAAGACAAATGTTTGCCGAAGTAAGGACAAATTATCTTATCAATCCTTTAGATAAACCTTTTTTACCCGAATTAAAATCAAGTCCTAATAGGGCTAAAATTTGCATATCTGGAACTATTCTTGGCTTCTTTATAGGTATTTTAATTGCACTAGTTAGGTACTTTGGCTTCAAAGATTAAACATAGTTATCAGTTTATGATATGAATAAACTATCTAGTAACTCAAAAATTGCAGTCATTGGTTTAGGTTATGTAGGTCTTCCTCTTGCAGTTGAATTTTCAAAAAAATATAACGTAATTGGATTTGACATAAATGCTATGAGAATCCAAGAATTGCAATCTGGGATTGATAGAACACTCGAACTTGAAACATCAGAACTTAAAAAAGCAAGCAACCTAAAATATACATCTGATTTAATTGAAATTTCTGAATGTACAATATTTATAATCGGTGTCCCAACTCCTGTAAATGAAAATAAAGAACCAGATTTTACTAACCTTATTTCAGCTAGTAAAAATATAGGAAAAGTTCTTAAGAAAAATGACATAGTTATATTTGAATCTACGGTTTATCCTGGAGCTACTGAAGAAATCTGTGTTCCAGAACTGGCTAAGAATTCAAATTTAACTTTTAATAAAGATTTTTACGTTGGTTACAGTCCTGAGAGAATCAATCCTGGAGATAAATCACATAGATTGACTGATATTATAAAGGTAACATCTGGGTCAACCCCAGAAGCTGCTTCATTAGTTGATGATTTATACAGTTCAATTATCACTGCTGGTACTTATAAAGCTAGTTCCATTAAAGTAGCTGAAGCAGCTAAAGTCATAGAGAATACTCAAAGGGATGTAAATATTGGATTAATCAATGAGTTGGCTATTATCTTTAACAAATTATCAATAGATACCGAAGAAGTTCTGAAAGCAGCTGGAACGAAATGGAATTTCTTACCTTTCAACCCTGGTCTTGTTGGGGGGCACTGTATTGGTGTTGATCCATACTATTTAAGTTATAAATCTCAATCGATAGGCTATGAGCCTGAAATTATTCTTGCTGGAAGAAGAATTAATGATGGAATGAGTAAATATGTCGCCCTAGAGCTAGTAAAAAATATGACAAAAAAAAATATCTTGATACAAGAGTCCAGCGTTTTGATTATGGGCATAACATTCAAAGAAGATTGTCCTGATACTAGAAACACTAAAGTATTAAATTTAATAGATGAGCTTTCAGATCTTGGAGCAAATGTTGATACTTATGATCCTTGGGTTAGCAAAGATGATTTATTGGAAAATTATCAATCAGGCCATATAGATGATTTAACTAATAAAAAATATGATGCAGTAGTTTTTGCGGTTGCGCATCAAAAATTTAAAAAAATGAAACCTGAAAACATTAAGGCTTTATGTAAACCAAATCATATTATTTATGATCTAAAATATTTGTTTTCATCTGATGTAACAGATTTGAGGCTATAAATATTCTAAATATTTATAAAATTGAGAAATTTAATTTATTAAAATTAAAAAATGCTAAAAACTACAATAGTTAAAACCTTCTATAAAAAAACAATTCCGCATTTCTGGGGTTACCATAGCTTTTGTCTATTCTTAAAAATTCTTTTTCCCTCTACCCATTATAATTGGATAAATCGAATCCCTGTAAAACCTGGATTGATTATTAATGTAAAAAGTAGCATCGGAAGTATTCTCTTAACTACTCCAGAAAGATGCAGCATCGCTAAGAAATTTTTTTGGACTAATGGCTTAATTCAACCAAAAGAAGATGAGATTGCAATTGAGAGCTTTATAAAGCTTTCCCAAAAATCAAAATTTATTCTTGATATTGGTTCAAATTCTGGAATATTTTCATTAATTTCAGCTAAAGCCAATCCAGGCGCTAAAGTTTTTGCATATGATATTTTGCCTGAAGCATTTAACATTTTAACTGATAACCTCATTATCAATGACCTGCGTGATAGGGTAGTACCTATATTAAAAGGCGTTGGAAGAAACTCTATATTCCATGCTCCAATGACAAATATAACTAGTGAAATGCCAACTAGTTTAAAATTAGATGAAAACTATAAAGGTAATGATTCTATTGCAGTAGAAATAAAAACTCTTGATGATATATTTTCAGAACTATGTATTAATGAACAAACTTGCATAAAAATAGATGTTGAAGGATTTGAAGGCGATATTTTTGAAAATGCTAAATTTGTTTTAGAAAATCATAGGCCATTTTTTTTATGTGAGGTGCTCACAACCACAACTGATTATTCAAATTATAATAATTTGCTTTCGAATTATAATTATAAAAAATTTCTTATCACTGATGAGGGCCTAATAGATCATGAAAATATAAATCCTAATATTAAATTTAAAGATTGGTTGTTTATACCAAAAGAAAAATCAGAAAATGTTCTTGAGCATCTTTTTAATATAGAAAATTTATAAGGTTATAATCTATATAAATGTGGAGAGTTAATGGACATTGAAAAAAATATAAAGCTTCATAATAAGATTGCAAAAAAATATGAAGCAACCCATACCGAAATATATAACGATATTGAACAGACAAGATTAGTTAATGATTTAGAAAAATCACTTTCTTTTGTGAACAAATCTAGTGTAAACGCATTAGATTTGGGTTGCGGTGCTGGCAATTTAACAAATCATCTTTTAAATATGGGATGCAATGTTATAGCTGCAGATGTTTCCACAGGATTTCTTGATCTTGTTAAAGATAAATTTTCTGGCAGAAACATTTCAACATTTCAACTAAATGGGCAGGATCTTAATGGAATAAAGGATAACAGCATAGATTTTATTGCAACCTATTCAGTTCTTCACCACATACCTGATTACATTATGACAATCAATGAAATGATAAGAGTATGCGCACCAGGTGGAATAATTTATATCGATCATGAACAAAATAATGAATATTGGCAACCTAAACCAGAGTATCAAGAATTTCAAAGAAGTGTTAGCAAGATTAATATAAAAAAGTTTTTTGAATTAACAAATTATATTGGTAAGTTTAAAAGGATNTTCAATCCGAGGTATGCCAATGAAGGAGATATCCATGTTTGGGAAGACGATCATATAGAGTGGGATAAAATTGATTCAATGATGCTGGCTGCTAATTTTCAAAAAGTTTTACAAAATGACTTTCTCTTNTACAACAGNAATTATAAAGATGAAATATATAATAAATATAAAGATATATGTTCAGATATGAGAGCAACCGCATATCTGAAAAATATATAATATTCTTGTGAAAAAAGTCATACACCTTATACCNTTTGATGGCATAGGTGGCGTAGAGTCTGCTGCACATACAATGAGTAATATTTCAAATGCTGATATTGAATTTGAAATTTTTTATATTTTTAAAAAACAAGTAAGTAAAAGAAATTTTTTGAGCTCCTTGAGTTTNAAAAGAATCTTATTGAGTACTTTTGAACTTTATAANAAAAAACCAGATTTAGTTATTGTCTCATTATGGAGGTCATGTATTGTTGCAATTCTATTAAAGTTAACTAGACCAAAGACTAAAATTGTATTATTTCTTCATTANCCCCACCATTATCATTTGGCTGATATGTTTTTTACTAAAATTGCATTATTTATATNTGATAGCATNTGGGCTGATTCAAAAGATACATTAAATTCTAGAGCACCTGCATATCCGCACGAAAAATCTGATGTGATATCCTTTATTGCAAGAAGATTAAAGGCAAAGAAACATATTGCTCATCCAATGCCGAATTTTATTTTTTGGGGGCGCCTGCATGAACAAAAATGNATTCACAGAGCTTTGGACATATTTTCATCAATTAAATCTCATTTTCAAAATGCAACTTATACTNTAATNGGTCCCGATGGAGGAGAATTANCNTCTTTAATAAAACAAGTTGATAAACTTGGTTTAAAAAATCATGTAGAGTTTTTGGGACCTAAAGACTTAGATTCAATTATAAACCTTACAGAAGAAACATCTTTTTATCTTCAAACAAGTAAATTGGAAGGAATGGCGATGTCAGTTGTTGAAGCAATGCAATTAGGTGTTATACCAATAGTAACTCCAGTGGGAGAAATAAAAAATTATTGTGTTAACGGAATGAATTCAATATTAATATCTGATAATGATTCTGTTATCTCATCAGTTCGTGATTTATTAAATAATACAAATTTATATTTAGATATGCGAAATAACTGTATTAAAAAATGGCAAAATCATGAAATATATTCAGAGTCAGTAATTAGGGCTGCAAAGAAAGTGCTAAAAATAAATAAGTAATATGTGTGGCATAACTGGCTTTATCTCAAACAANCATTTNAATAAAAATAGTATGCAGTCAATTATAGAAAATATGACAGCTACTCTTAATCACAGGGGTCCAGATCATACTGGTTTTTGGTATGACATAGAATCTCAAATCGCTTTTGGTCATAAAAGACTTTCTATTTTAGACCTATCTAGTGCTGGTAATCAGCCTATGGTTGCATCTAATGAAAAATTCATAATAGTTT
The DNA here is from genome assembly GCA_002722105.1 of Fidelibacterota bacterium. The sequence goes on along the minus strand of PBKF01000002.1, from coordinate 4,707 downwards.
TTAATGGAGAAATTTATAATCATCTTGATTTAAGAAAAGAAATTAAAGATTATNCAAATTCAAAGAATNTCAAGTTACTTTGGAATGGTAGTTCCGATACCGAAACATTATTAACCTCTATAGAAATATGGGGATTTGAGCATACAATTTCTAAATTAGTTGGAATGTTTTCAATATGTTTTTTTGATAAAGATCAAAGAATGATGAAGCTTGCCAGGGATAGGATCGGTGAAAAACCCCTTTATTATGGTTATGTTGGAAATTCTTTTGTTTTTGCATCCGAGTTAAAAGCTATAAAAAAGTTCCCAAATTTTGATAATCAAGTTAATCGCGATGCATTAAAAAAATACTTCAAGTATATGTATATACCATGTCCTGATAGTATCTATAAAAATATTTATAAACTTGAACCTGGCCATATCCTTTCAATAAGTATTGAAGACATTAATCAATTAGTGCCTTTGCAAGATAATATTAAGCCTTACTGGAGTTTAATAGATTCAATAAAAAATAATAATGAAAAAAATAGTACTTTTGATGATAAAGAATATTTAAATGAACTGGAATTCCATTTACAGGAAGCTGTTGATATTCAGTCAATAGCCGACGTGCCATTAGGAGCTTTTTTAAGTGGAGGCATTGACTCTTCAATAATTACTGCTCTCATGCAAAAGAATTCTTCAATGCCAGTTAAAACCTTTACTGTTGGTTTTTCAGAATCCAGTTTTGATGAATCATCTTATGCTAGAGAAGTTGCAACACATCTCCGTACTGATCATAGTGAATTGTTTGTTTCNAACTCCGAAGCGAGGGATATAATTCCNCTNTTACCACATATTTATGATGAACCTTTTGCTGATTCATCTCAAATACCCACATATATGGTTTGTAAGGCAGCATCAACAAAAGTTAAAGTGGCATTATCTGGCGATGCAGGAGATGAATTATTTGGAGGTTATAATAGATATTTTTGGGCACCAAGATTATGGAATAAGGTTTCTTGGATGCCTTTCAAAATAAGAAGTTTTCTAGGCCGAGCTCTAGAATCTATACCCGCATCAGGCTTAAGCATGTTTGAATCAAATTTTAACAACTTATTACCACCTAAAAAACATGCAAAAAATTTAAGTAATAAAGTTGAAAAATTAAGCAAAGGTCTAAAAAATTCCTATAGCATTGACGATTTATACATGAGCTTAATTTCAGAATGGAATGACACGTCAGAGATTGTTTTAGATGAAGATGAGAATGATGGAAATATAGCAATTAAACATATTGATATTTTCCAAGACAATTTTTTTAATAATAAAAGNTTAGATATGATGTTTAAAGATTCGNTAACTTATTTACCTGANGATATTTTATGNAAGGTNGATAGNGCTGCCATGTCTAACAGTCTAGAAACAAGAATACCATTTCTTGATCACAGAGTTGTAGAATATGCATGGAGAATGCCATTNAAGATGAAGATTAGGAATAACAAAGGCAAATGGGCCTTACGTCAAATATTATATAAATATGTACCATCTGATTTAATTGATAGACCTAAATCTGGTTTCGCTATTCCTATTGGAGAATGGCTAAGAGGACCATTAAAAGAATGGGCTGAAGACCTGATCGAAGAAAATAAAATTATTAACCAAGGTTTCTTAAATCATAAAAGTGTAAGGAAAATATGGGAATCACATATAAGCGGCAATGCAGACTATACAGCAAAAATATGGAGTATTCTTATGTTTCAATCTTGGCTAGAGCATAACTCTTAAATAATGATAGTTTATTGGCTTTTTTTTATTTTTTCTGCAATTTTGGCAATATCAGGGCAAGCGAGAACCCCAAGTCTATTAACAAATTATCAATTCTTAAATATTGGTAAGTTATGGTGGTTATGTATTTTTTCATTGACAATTTTAATTGGTCTTCGTTACGAAGTGGGNGGAGANTGGGATAATTATCTAAGNATATTTAGCGGAGAATCTAGTATAAATAGNTTGAGTCAGATTCACTTTAGNAGAGACCCAGGNTATCAATTTATAAATTACCTATCAAGTGTTTTAGGTTTAGGAATTTATGGTGTAAACATAATATGTGGTGCTATTTTCTCTTTTGGATTAGCTTTATTTTGTAGAAATTTNCCTAGACCACTTTTAGCATTAACAGTAGCAATTCCATATTTAATAATTGTTGTTTCAATGGGCTATTCTCGTCAAGCAGTGGCTATTGGTATTGCAATGATTGGNCTAGTTTNNTTAGGAAGAAATAAAAAAATTGCCTTNATTTTGTTAATATTNTTTGCTGCAACGATGCATAAGTCTGCAATATTGTTAATACCTATAGCAATTCTTGCCTCAACAAAGAATAGATTAATAGGATTTTTTTGGATGGGAGTTATTGCAATATTTTTTTATTTCATTTTTTTAGCAGATACTATATCGATTTTATATGGAAATTATACTAATTTAGATGATGTGGCTTCTCAATCCGATGGAGCAATGATAAGACTTCTTATGAATGTGGTTCCTGCATTCTTATTTCTACTTTTTTACAAAAAATTTAACATCCCACCCGTTGAAAAACCATTATGGAGATGGTTTTCATTAATTTCTATTTTCCTAGTTATTATTTTATTTCTGACACCTCTTTCAAGCGCAATTGATAGAATTGCTTTATATATGATTCCTCTTCAACTCGTCGTTTTTTCATATTTGCCTGATATATTTGGCAGAAGAAGAGCTATTCATAGGTGGATAATAATTTCAATAATTAGTTATTATGGTCTTGTTTTATTTGTATGGTTAAATTACGCAACTCATGCANATTTCTGGGTGCCATACCAAAATATTTTNTTTTTATGGTAACTAAAGAAAAAGTAGTCACCCTATCTGCAAATACCTCATGGTATTTATATAATTTCCGAAAATCGACCATAAGTAGGTTCATAAAAGACGGCTATGAAGTTTTTTGTATAGCACCCAAGGACGAACATACAGAAAAACTTAAAGATCTTGGTTGCAATTGGCTTGATTTAAAGATGAATAATCAAGGACATAATCCATTCAGGGATTTAACTATAATCTTCAGACTTTTTAATATTTATACTAAATTAAAACCAGTTGTCGCATTCCACTTTACAGTAAAAAATAATATTTATGGAACTTGGGCTTCTTTTCTTTCCAATACTCCAGCTGTCAATAATATTTCTGGTTTAGGCACTGCATTTATCAAAAAAGGACTTTTATCATTCATAGTTAAAATTTTGTATAAATTAAGTCAGCCAATAGCTAAAAGGGCATATTGTCAAAATAAAGAAGATTTTGATCTTCTTGTAAACAAAAAACTAATTCCAAGAAAGAAACTTTTCCTTCTTCCAGGATCAGGAGTTGATATAAATAAATTTAAACCTGATTTTCATTCAAAAGAATACAACATATTTCGATTTTTGTTTGTTGGAAGAATTTTAGCTGATAAGGGCATTTATGAATTAATACATGCAGTAGAAAATATTAACAAACACAAAATTCAATGCCAGTTATGGATATGCGGCTTTAAGAATGCCAATAACATCTCTGCAATAAATGATGATCAAATTAAGAATTGGCAAAATATTCCTGGTGTTATATGGATAGAACCAAATGATGAAATTGAAAAGATTATGAAAGATGTTAATTGTGTAGTTTTGCCATCTTACAGAGAAGGTATGCCAAGATCATTATTAGAAGCCGGCGCAACAGGATTGCCTTCAATTACAACCGATGTACCTGGATGCAGAAATATTATTCAGGACAACGTTAATGGTTTTATTTGTGAGGCTAGAAATAGTAAATCTCTTGAGCAAGCAATGCTCAGAATGCTCAATTCATCGGACGAAGACATTATAAGAATGGGTAAAACCGCAAGAAATATAGTTGAAAATAAATTTGATGAAAAAATAGTTATAGAAGCATACGCAGATGCATTGAGCTATTTTGTAGATAATTAAATAAGCGCATCTGATGTTATAATTCTATATATTTAACTTAAACAATTTATACCAAATGAAAATATTAGTAACAGGAGCAGCTGGCTTTATTGGCTATCATCTAGTTCAATCATTATTAAAGGATGGTCATGAAATAATTGGTCTTGATAACTTCAACAGTTACTACGATGTCAATTTAAAAAGAGCAAGAATTAATAACATCGATAATAAGAAATTCTCCATGTTTGAAATAGATCTCGTTGATAACAAGAGTTTAGAATCCTTATTTAAGAAAAATGATTTTGATGTTGTAGTTAATCTAGCAGCACAAGCAGGTGTAAGGTATTCGCTTACCAATCCTGAAAAGTATATTGAATCAAATATTATAGGATTTACAAATATTCTTGAAGCATGCAGGCATAATAAAATTCCTAATTTAGTTTATGCCTCAAGCAGTTCTGTATATGGAATGAATTCTGAAGTGCCTTTTGATGAGGATCACTCAGTAGATCATCCAGTATCATTATACGCAGCAACAAAGAGGTCAAACGAGTTAATGGCCCATACTTATTCTCATTTATTTGACCTTCCAACAACAGGCTTAAGGTTTTTTACAGTTTACGGACCTTGGGGAAGACCAGATATGGCATTATTTCTTTTTACAAAGTCAATTTTAAATAAGGATGCAATAAATATCTTTAACAATGGAAATATGATTAGAGACTTTACTTATATTGATGATGTGGTTG
>PBKF01000001.1 GCA_002722105.1 Fidelibacterota bacterium | reverse complement strand
GTAAATTGGACAGATTCACCTAAACGGTGTATCTTCCAGGGTCGAGTCTCAAAAACAGCTTCTCCAAAGATAGCTAACCATTTACCTAAACGCCTGAGACGATCCTGCTGATCTTCCGGTATAGTTCCATCTGCCATTGGCGATATATTTAGAATTAAATTGCCTCCCATGCAGACAACGTTGATGAAGTATTCCAAGAGCTCGGAAAAAGATTTAACGAGATCGTTCGCAGTATATGCCCACTGGGATCGAAGAATCTGAGCATCCGTATCCCATGGTTTATCCTGGATCTCATCAAATTCTAATTCATGTCCTTCAAGATTATATACGCCAATACCTGGAGGGAATTGTAGCCCTCGTTTGTTATTTACAATCACTTCTCTATTTTTTATCTGGGCAGCGCTATAATAGTAGCCAAGAAACCATCGTCTTACTTCATCGGGTAGCTCATTCAAACATGCGTCAAGCCAAAGGTAATCTGGGCAGAAACGATCAATTATCTCACGTACCTTATTTCGCCAAAATTTAACATATTCATTGGATAGATTCTCTCCAGGATGATGTGGTGGTGGATAGATACCACCAATTTTTGTATATTGTTTATCTTCAATATCAAAGGGAGGTCTATGACCATAGGCATGTTCGTACCAGCGCCAGTTTCGAACATTGTGCAGACTTATAAATAATCTAAGACCACGAATACGAATACATTTTTCGAGTTCAGATACTATATCTCTTTTTGGCCCCATCCTTGCTGCGTTCCATTCCGAATATTGACTATTCCATAGTAGAAAACTATCATGATGCTCAGCATTGATACCTACGAATTGAGCTCCTGATTCTAAAAAAAGGTCTGCCCAATAATCAGGGTCCCATTTCTCTGCCTTCCATAGTGGAACAAAATCCTTATATCCAAACTTGTGTGGATCTCCATATTGTGCCAAATGATACTCATGAATGCCAGCAAACCGCTTCTCATTTGGAAGAGGAGTATACATTGCCATAGAATACTTATCTGAACTGGCACGACCAGTGGAAAAGGCAGGGACCGAGTAAACTCCCCAGTGCATGTAGATACCAAGTTTAGAATCTCTATACCATTCAGGGACAGGTATAGCTAATAACTCATCCCAGGTTGGTATGTTTGTTTTATTGAGTTTCAATTGATTTGATAATTATTGATGATTCTCATAATTAAGAGTAAAGTGCACTCCTTCATATTATTTAATTAATAAATAATTATTAGCTTTGGATCATTGAATATATAAAGTTAGAGCAATGAAATATAACATTATTGCTATAGTTGCAGCCGTATTATTTATTTTTGTTATACTCATTTTCCCATCTTGGTCTCAGTATAAAACCAACAATCTCAATAATATTGATTGGTCAACAGTAGCTGATGACCCTAATAAAAACTTATCATATAATGTATTTAGTGTATATGTATTTTCACCTGCAATACTAGATAGCAATGCCTTTGTAAAAAAGCTGTTGGAAAAACGGTTTAACATTACGATAAATCATAAGCCTTATAGTTCTCATAAATATGCAAACTATAGATCTTTTTCATTTGTTGCCGGTGACATCCCTGATGTATTTGTCCAAAACTCTGTGTCTCTTAATAAAGCGGCAAAACATGGTCTAATTTGTTCCGTTCCAATAGAGATAATCGTTAAATATGCTCCAACCTATGCGGCCATGGTACAACAATATGCTCCCTATGGCTGGACAGCTGCCATGATGGACAGTGACCAGTATGGTATCCCCCTGGTAAAATCATATCCTTTTCCCAGAGTGGGTATCTGGCGCAAGGATTGGCTGAATGCAGTTGGCATAGATAGGACTCCTAATACCATTGAAGATTATACAATTGCTTTAGAGCGATTCAGGACTGCAAAGCCTGATGCAAAGAGTTTTATAGCGGCATTTCAAGATGACCTAGATGCATCACAGCGACAGATGGTATTAGAGAATGCAAACCCAACCTGGGGAATGAGTGGCGATATAGGAAACTGGCGCTATGGTATGTTTACCGATATCTTTGGTGCCTATGGTGTCCAGCCATTTAACTGGTACATTGATAATGGTGAACTTCAATGGGGTGGTATACAAGAGAGTGCCCGTAATGCCCTAGAGCAGCTAAACACCTGGTACAATGCAGGCTATATACACCCTGACTTTGTTACTGATATTTATTATATGGAAGGGCTCCAGAAACTATATTCAAGCATTACAGGATATATTGCTTTCTGGGCAGATTATAATCATACTCATATTGATAATGATATTGCAAAAACAGCGGCACAGCTTCAGCGTGACAGGGATGTTGAATTATTAATGACCATTGGTAAGACAGAATCTGAGGCAAGAGAATTGGTATTAGAAAAGTCGGACCGTTATATCAATTTGTGGACCCCTGCCAGAGTTCCTATTGGGCCGGAAGGTCATCGGGGAATAAGGGGTGATCATGATTTATTGTATGGTTTTAGATCGATTCTTTCATTTGGCCGTCAAATAGCTGATAACCCGGAAAAGATCATTCGCTGGTTAATAATGATGGAAACTATATTAAATGATGAAGAATTATTGGTCTCTTGTGGCCTTGGGATTGAAGGGGTACACTGGCGCTGGCAGCAGCCTGGTGAGACCAGAGAAAACATTCGAGATGGAGATGGTAGCAGTGGCGTAGGTCAGGTTCAAATGACCTATGTGACAGATCCTGAAAGTGTAGTGGTGGCGATAAAACCCTATGGAACATCATTCGAAAGATTTCGCCAGGGTTTAGGATGGTTCCTTGAAACAGGTCTTGATATTGAGCACGCTAGCACATTTGCTTATGCCCCAGTGCCAGATTCAATCAGGATAAAATATATTTCCAAGACACAAGATGCTTGGGAGAAGAAGTATACGCCTAAAGAGTGGGCTGATAAATGTATTTTTGGAGATGCAGAGGAGCTTGTTCCTGGTAATATAGTAACGCAGGCTAAAGGATTAATTGCTTATCAGCAGATGGCATACGCAGAGTTTATAACTGGAGAAAGAGTGTTACATGATTGGGATCAGTTTGTNGATGAATTTCAATCACGTGGAGGGATTGAACTAAGGGNAAAGATGGTAGAATATTATNATAAAATAATTGAAACAGAGAACCAGGTAGATTCATTAATCCATCTTAATTATGTAATAAGTAATTATTAGGTTAGTAAAGTAAAATACAAAGAATGAGATCAATGATATATAAATCACTGGGATGAGGATTTAGATTATGAATGGAAAAAAGAAACACCTAAAGAAATTATAAATCAGACTTCCAGTTAAATTAAAGAGTGATACGGAAAACCTGTATAGGGGTATCTTCCGATATCTTAACATAGCTTTCTGTATTATTAAAAAACTCTATAATCATCCCACCGTTCTCACTTAAGCTCCATTGTAATGGACATTTGTTCTCCAGCAAATCAACTTTCATATTCTGATTGGCTGGTAGCATTGATAGCTCCAACNGTTGTGGAAAACTACCCTTGTNAAATCCGTATATAATNCGACCATCCTTGCTCTGTGTAAATNGGACAGATTCACCTAAACGGTGTATCTTCCAGGGTCGAGTCTCAAAAACAGCTTCTCCAAAGATAGCTAACCATTTACCTAAACGCCTGAGGCGATCCTGCTGATCTTCCGGTATAGTTCCGTCTGCCATTGGCGATATATTTAGAATTAAATTGCCTCCCATACAGACAACGTTGATGAAGTATTCCAAGAGCTCGGAAAAAGATTTAACGGGATCNTTCGCAGTATATGCCCACTGGGATCGAAGAATCTGAGCATCCGTATCCCATGGTTTATCCTGGATCTCATCAAATTCTAATTCATGTCCTTCAAGATTATATACGCCAATACCTGGAGGGAATTGNAGCCCTCGTTTGTTATTTACAATCACTTCTCTATTTTTNATCTGGGCAGCGCTATAATAGTAGCCAAGAAACCATCGTCTTACTTCATCGGGTAGCTCATTCAAACATGCGTCAAGCCAAAGGTAATCTGGGCAGAAACGATCAATTATCTCACGTACCTTATTTCGCCAAAATTTAACATATTCATTGGATAGATTCTCTCCAGGATGATGTGGTGGTGGATAGATACCACCAATTTTTGCATATTGTTTATCTTCAATATCAAAGGGAGGTCTATGACCATAGGCATGTTCGTACCAGCGCCAGTTTCGAACATTGTGCAGACTTATAAATAATCTAAGACCACGAATACGAATACATTTCTCAAGTTCAGATACTATATCTCTTTTTGGCCCCATCCTTGCTGCGTTCCATTCCGAATATTGACTATTCCATAGTGGAAAACTATCATGATGCTCAGCATTGATACCTACGAATTGAGCTCCTGATTCTAAAAAAAGGTCTGCCCAATAATCAGGGTCCCATTTCTCTGCCTTCCATAGTGGAACAAAATCCTTATATCCAAACTTGTGTGGATCTCCATATTGTGCCAAATGATACTCATGAATGCCAGCAAACCGCTTCTCATTTGGAAGAGGAGTATACATTGCCATAGAATACTTATCTGAACTGGCACGACCAGTGGAAAAGGCAGGGACCGAGTAAACTCCCCAGTGCATGTAGATACCAAGTTTAGAATCTCTATACCATTCAGGGACAGGTATAGCTAATAACTCATCCCAGGTTGGTATGTTTGTTTTATTGAGTTTCAATTGATTTGATAATTATTGATGATTCTCATAATTAAGAGTAAAGTGCACTCCTTCATATTATTTAATTAATAAATAATTATTAGCTTTGGATCATTGAATATATAAAGTTAGAGCAATGAAATATAACATTATTGCTATAGTTGCAGCCGTATTATTTATTTTTGTTATACTCATTTTCCCATCTTGGTCTCAGTATAAAACCAACAATCTCAATAATATTGATTGGTCAACAGTAGCTGATGACCCTAATAAAAACTTANCATATAATGTATTTAATGTATATGAATTTTCACCTGCAATACTAGATAGCAATGCCTTTGTAAAANAGCTNTTGGAAAAACGGTTTAACATTACGATAAATCATAAGCCTTATAGTTATTATAAATATCAAAACTATAGATCTTTTTCATTTGTTGCCGGTGACATCCCTGATGTATTTGTCCAAAACTCTGTGTCTCTTAATAAAGCGGCAAAACATGGTCTAATTTGTTCCGTTCCAATAGAGATAATCGTTAAATATGCTCCAACCTATGCGGCCATGGTACAACAATATGCTCCCTATGGCTGGACAGCTGCCATGATGGACAGTGANCAGTATGGTATCCCCCTGGTAAAATCATATCCTTTTCCCAGAGTGGGTATCTGGCGCAAGGATTGGCTGAATGCAGTTGGCATAGATAGGACTCCTAATACCATTGAAGATTATACAATTGCTTTAGAGCGATTCAGGACTGCAAAGCCTGATGCAAAGAGTTTTATAGCGGCATTTCAAGATGACCTAGATGCATCACAGCGACAGATGGTATTAGAGAATGCACACCCAACCTGGGGAATGAGTGGCGATATAGGAAACTGGCGCTATGGTATGTTTACCGATATCTTTGGTGCCTATGGTGTCCAGCCATTTAACTGGTACATTGATAATGGTGAACTTCAATGGGGTGGTATACAAGAGAGTGCCCGTAATGCCCTAGAGCAGCTAAACACCTGGTACAATGCAGGCTATATACACCCTGACTTTGTTACTGATATTTATTATATGGAAGGGCTCCAGAAACTATATTCAAGCATTACAGGATATATTGCTTTCTGGGCAGATTATAATCATACTCATATTGATAATGATATTGCAAAAACAGCGGCACAGCTTCAGCGTGACAGGGATGTTGAATTATTAATGACCATTGGTAAGACAGAATCTGAGGCAAGAGAATTGGTATTAGAAAAGTCGGACCGTTATATCAATTTGTGGACCCCTGCCAGAGTTCCTATTGGGCCGGAAGGTCATCGGGGAATAAGGGGTGATCATGATTTATTGTATGGTTTTAGATCGATTCTTTCATTTGGCCGCCAAATAGCTGATAACCCGGAAAAGATCATTCGCTGGTTAATAATGATGGAAACTATATTAAATGATGAAGAATTATTGGTCTCTTGTGGCCTTGGGATTGAAGGGGTACACTGGCGCTGGCAGCAGCCTGGTGAGACCAGAGAAAACATTCGAGATGGAGATGGTAGCAGTGGCGTAGGTCAGGTTCAAATGACCTATGTGACAGATCCTGAAAGTGTAGTGGTGGCGATAAAACCCTATGGTACATCATTCGAAAGATCACGCCAGGGTTTAGGATGGTTCCTTGAAACAGGTACTGCTTTTCGTTACGCTAGCACACTTGCTTATGCCCCAGTGCCAGATTCAATCAGGATAAAATATATTTCCAAGACACAAGATGCTTGGGAGAAGAAGTATACGCCTAAAGAGTGGGCTGATAAATGTATTTTTGGAGATGCAGAGGAGCTTGTTCCTGGTAATATAGTAACGCAGGCTAAAGGATTAATTGCTTATCAGCAGATGGCATACGCAGAGTTTATAATTGGAGAAAGAGTGTTACATGATTGGGATCAGTTTGTTGATGAATTTCAATCACGTGGAGGGATTGAACTAAGGGGAAAGATGGTAGAATATTATGATAAAATAATTGAAACAGAGAGCCAGGTAGATTCGCTATTATATATATGGTAATTGATTCTAGCTATTTACATGGATTCGGNAATATGATGTATTATATTACTATATTGATTACATTAAGTTCAGGTTTAAAATGATAGATTTAACTATTGCGAAATGCAACTTAGAAAAAAACTATAATGGGAAAGCAAATTATTTTAACCAATTCAATAACTTTTTTATTGGTTAGTCTATTGCAGGCCCAAATTGATCCTGTACCCCCTGAAGCCCGTAGTAGGTCCGAAGTCAAATCAATACTTGCTAGAGCTCCAGAAATTGATTCTGAGAATCTTAGGGATCTTCATATTGTACTGCTTGCCTGTGAAAAGGATCATGGGCTCAATGAGCATGATTACCCTCTATGGCAGAAGAATTGGCAAATGCTTCTCGGTGGTGATAAAAATGGTAGCAGTACGTCTCAGATTAATTTATATGGATCTCCTAACAAGGTTGATTTGGATGAGATGAAAGAAGGTGCGCCAAATGTGAAAGTTACAACTGCATGGGAATGGCCATCCAAAGAACAGTTTCAGAAGGCTGATTTGATCGCCGCGTTTTCCGTAGTAAACTGGACAAAAGAAAGGAATGCAGAATTGGGTGAATTTTTATCTCAAGGTGGTGGGTTCGTTTCTATCCATATGGCCTGCGTTGTTGGTGAAGGAGTAGGACTTGATGATGAAGTAGCTCAGTTGATTGGCTTGGACTGGAATTGGGATTTCACACGGTGGCGCCACGGNCCCATGAATCTTGATATAGCAAACCCTAACCATCCCATCTGTTTAGGACTTCCTAAACAACTATATTTTATGGACGAAGCATATTGGCCTCTCCATGGGGACCGATCAAAAGTAAATATTATTGCTACTTCAAAGGAAACTATAGGTGATTTCAATATCCGTGATAAAGATGGGAACCATGTTTGGGACAAGGTGAATTCCATCCAACAAAAGTGGCCGGAAGAGCCCACTAAGGATGAGCCAATGTTCTGGACCTATGAATACGGGAGAGGGCGAGTATACGGTTGTATCCTTGGACACTATAGTTGGACTTTCGATGACCCATATTTCCGCATACTTCTTTTACGAGGTATGGGATGGGCTGCTGGTGAATCTCCTTATCGATTCGACTCGCTAGTTTTACGAGGAGCCACAGTTAAATAGCTAATTCACTCTATTAAAAAATTATTAGCAAATTAGTTTAGACTGAAGGATCNAATTTGCCTTCATATAAAAGATAATCCCTTTTTGTAGCCTCGAATTTGGGCTTTTCGCCATTTAATATAGATATGGCATCTTTACAGGCATCTGCAAAACAACGACTATGACAGAATTCTGTCCCGCCAGCGATATGGGGCGTTGCTTGCACATTTGGATGTTTTCTGAACCAGGCATCAGCCGGTGGTGGNTCAGGCTCAAACACATCGATAGCAGCTGCAATTTCATTAATTTTAATCCGCTCCCACAAAGGTTTTTGCTCGACTACAGCCATCCTTGTTACTAGAACAAATAAAGATCCTTTTGGTAAGGAATAGATCACATCGCGATTTATGATTTCCTTCGTTGTGGGAAGTGGTGGTATACCAACAATAAATATTTCAGATGATCTAGCTAATTCAACAAGAGAGTCTGCCCGCTTGACACCGTAATGAGAAAAAACATTATCATTAGTAAATGGATCATAGACCAAGACTTCACACTTAAAGGGTGCAATCAATTCAGTATAGCGACGATTAATACTGCCAAACCCTGCGAGACCAATGCGCCTACCGGTTAAATCACCATGTATAATTTCTGATCTTTTTCTTTTCCAGCCCAGAATATCGAATTCTGAAAAACGTTCATCCCAATTACCTTCACGGACCACATATAAAGACTCTGGAATATCACGGATAAGATTAAGTGTCATGGCAAGTGCAAATTCTGCAACAGAAGGGGTCATACTCCGAGATGTGTCAATGAGTTTTACATCAAGTTCATTCAGCGTGTCAAAGTCAACCCAGTTTGCNAAACGATTATCAAATGTTCCGGCAAAGNCCTTGAGATTTANNGCNTNTTTCCAGTGNTCAAGCTTCATTGGNGGGTGGTACCAGGGACCAATTACTNCGGCATCAACTTCTTTCAAGTTTGAAAAAAATCGATCCAATGCTTTAGTTTCTTGACCACCTTTTATTACAAAAATATCAACTTTCCCCTTTTCTTGAAGGTGGCTAAGCCCATCAATGTGGTAGTCTCTGGCAATATGCCCATCTTCATGGAGTAACACAGAAAAACGCATCATGAATATTCTTTCTTCAATAGAAAACTCATCTCAACTTATGAATTATGTTTCTTAAAAATAAAATGACTATAGTTAAAACTAATATTCAGCCCAGAAATCTTTCTTGGTTTTGTGAAAATGGCTGATGATAAAATCTATTACCATTTGCTTTGTATAATGCATTAGCCAACGCTCCAACAGCAGGTGGTAAACTGGGTTCACCTAAGCCTGTTGGTTTGATCTCACTTTCCACAAAGAAAACTTCAATTTCAGATGGCGCTTGATTATGCCTGATAAACTTATAAGTATCAAAGTTTTTATGTATTGATGATCCATTTTCAAATTTTAACTCACTGTACATAGCATGTCCAATACCATCAATTATTCGACCTTCAATCATATTAGTAGCACCTTCCTTATTGATCACTATTCCACAATCTGCGGCACACCAGACCTTTTTAACTTTAGGTTGATTCTCTATTAGTACTACTTCCATTACAACTGCTACATAAGAATTGTGGCAGAAGTAAGCTGCTACACCTTTATTCGATGATGAGTTATCGGTATCCCAATTAGACTTTTCTCTGACTAGTTTCAATACACCGGCATATCTTTCTGCGTCATACGAATACTTTTCCCCAAAAGGATTTTTAATTGCTTTATCAAAGAGCTCTAGCCTGAAATCAATTGGATCCTTTTTAGCTAGTTCAGCAATCTCATCAATAAATGACTGCTCAGCACCGGCGGTAAAATGTGACATTGGTGCGGTCCATGCACCAACAGAAATATTGGTATAAGAAGATTTATTTTCTGCCAAATAGTTTTCAACTGCACCTGCTGGAAATCTGTCTGGGATAACTGGTCCATCCGGTAAACCCACACCCTTGACCGAGAAAGCAACTAAATTATTATTTTTATCTAAACCTGCCTTATATACAGAAAGATAAGCAGGTCGGTATGTGCCTTGAGTCATATCATCTTCGCGTGTATAAACCAATTTAATTGGTGCACCGACTTTTTTTGAAATAGCCGCAGCTTCTACTCCAAAATGTACATAAAGTCTTCTACCAAAGCCTCCACCCATCCTTGTCATATTAACTGAAATATTTTCTTTAGGTATACTTAATAAAGAAGAAACTGCTTCTTGCATTGCCTTGGGAGTTTGTGTGGGACCTACTAGTTCAACAGAATTATTTTTAACATCTGCAAAAAAATTCATTGGTTCCATTGGATTGTGAGGCATGAATGGAGATGTATAAGTTCTTTCAATGATTTTTTCTGCTTTAGCAAATGCTTTATCAGGGTTTCCATCTTTACGCATGTCTTCAATTTCGCCTGATTCTAAATCTTTGATCAATCGTTTCTCATGCATTTCAGAAGATTCTAATTCACTTACATTTTCCCAGGTCGCTCTTAACATTTTTTTAGCATTTATCACCTGCCAGATAGTTTTGCCTACGATTGCTATTAATTGAGGAAACGCATTTGTACTATTCCATTGATTATTTTTGGGATAAGTACTGTCTACAATAAAAGCATCATGAATACCTTTCATATCTTTTATTTCTTCTTTATTAAAGCTTTTTACTTTCATTCCAAACGCTGGTGGATGTTCAATGGCTGCTATGAACATATTATCACGTTTAAAATCAAGACCGTAGAGGGGCTTACCTGTTACGATTTTTGGGCCTTCTACATTTTTTTGAGATGTTCCAATAAGTTTATAATCTTTTGGGTCTTTTAATGGTAGCTCATCGGGGACATCTAATCCAACTGCTTTTGAAGCAATCTGGCCATAGTCAATTTTTCTACTTCCATTTACTTCATTTATTATACCATTATTGGCAGATAAGTTTTTTAGAGGAACATTCCATTCTTTCGCGGCGGCTTCTAAAAGCATGCGTTTACCTGCAGCGCCTGCCATTCTCAGCGGATCCCAGCCTTGCTTAATCGAGTTACTTCCTCCTGCAAATTGAGGATTTTTGAATGAATCTTCATCTAGTGCACCTTGCTCAACTATAACATGATTCCAAGGGACATCAAGTTCCTCTGCTACAATCATTGGCATAGACGTCATTACATTTTGACCAATTTCAGGGTTAGGAGAGTAAATAGTTACCATGCCTGTATCCCCTATTTTTATGTAGCCATTTATATCAAACCATTCCTTTGGAATAGAGACGCCCTTCTGTTCTGGGATTAAAGATTTACAGCTTACCAGCCAATTAAATCCAATTAATATGCCACCACCCGCAGCTGCTGAAATTTTTAGAAATGATCGTCTTCCTATTTTAGTTTTTATAACTGTCATTTTCAGTGCTCTTATAGTTTAGATGCAGTTTTAATTGCTTTTTTTATTCTAGGATAAGTACAACATCGGCAAATATTACCACTCATTGCCAGATCAATATCTTGATCAGTTGGATTGGGATTATTATTTAGCAAACCAGCTGCACTCATAATTTGTCCTGGCTGACAATAGCCACATTGAGAAACATCTTCTTCTAGCCATGCTTTTTGAACAGGATGATCACCATCACTTGATAAACCTTCAATTGTGGTTATGGGTTGATTTACAACTGCTGAAACTGGTAGAACACAGGATCTAATAGCTGCGCCATTTAGATGTACCGTACAGGCACCACACTGAGACATTCCACATCCGTACTTTGTACCAACTAAATCTAGATCTTCTCTAAGAACCCAAAGTAGAGGAGTGTTTGGATCGACATCTACTTCTTTTTGCTCCCCATTGATATTTAAAATAAAATTTGCCATCTGATTATTAACTTTTTCAATTATTAAGGTGTAATAAATTAGTAATCTCTTATCTATTTGTGCAATTTTCATTCATAGATATTCTAAAATAATTAGATTTGTTATTATAAGTTGAGATTTACCAAAATGAATCTTTTATAATAATAACTACAACTTGATTATCCATCATAATAAGTAATTTGGTATATTATGTAATAATAATCTTATAGTAATTGCATTGATTAATTCTTCAAGATGCATTATCACTTTTGGATTCTTTTAAAAACGAGTTAAAAATAGAATAACATGCCTTCAAAAATATTACATAATTTGCTACTACTACTATTGCTACCACTATCTTCATGTCATATAGTGTCAGTGGATTCTGAGAATAAAATATACCAAGATCGATATCTATTATTGGATAGTCGAATTATTGAAAAAGTAGATAATGCTAAGCTGAGTGTTGGAAAAGTAACAAAGCATCCCAACAACCCACTATTAATGGAGGATAAGCCCTGGGAGAAACGCTTTGATAATTTATACGGTAATATGGTATATGATGAAACAGATGAAATATACAAACTTTGGTATAGCCCCTTTATTGTTGACTACTCAGCAAAGGGTATGAGCTTAAGCGAGATGCAAGAAAAAGAATATATGGCGCCTAAAGATAGAGAGATGGCTATTTGTTATGCAACATCACAAGATGGTATAGAGTGGGAGAAACCTAATCTTGGTCTGGTTAACTTTAATGGTAGTACCAATAATAATATTCTGTGGCGAGGACCTCATGGAGCAGGGATTTATAAAGATCCTTATGAAAAAGATTCTAATCGACTCTATAAGATGTTAACAAGGATAAATGAGACAACTGAGACATTAGCGACTAGTTATTCCAGTGATGGAATTATTTGGAGTAAACCTTCTAGAGTTAAGCTTGATGGTTTGGCAGGAGATACTCATAATAATCTTTTGTGGGATTCAAAAAGTGAAACATATGTTGGAATAACACGAACTTGGGGTGAAATGGGCCGTGAAGTTATGCGTATTGAGAGCAATGATTTTAACACTTGGAAGAAAGATAAAGTGGTTATGACCAGTAAAGATAAAATTAGACAGCCCTATGCTATGCCGGTTTTTTTCCATGCTGGAGTATTTCTTGGACTAGTTGCTGTACATGAACAGCCTCCAGTAGATCGTGTTTGGACAGAATTAGCATGGAGTCCAGACACAAAAATTTGGCATAGAATTGATGAAGGTACCCCCTTAATTCCATGTTCTGATAAAGTATTAGATTATGATTATGGGTGTGTATACTCTTGTACAAATCCAATATTTTTAAAAAATGAGATCCGTATTTATTATGGAGGGAGTGATTATCTGCATTATGAATGGCGAACAGGAAATTTATCTTTGGCAACTCTTAGGCCTGATGGTTTTGCTGGTTACAGGCAATTAAAAGAAAATAAATCAGCAATAATTTTAACCAAAGATATCCCTTATACAGGCAAGAGAATCCGTATTAGTTGTGATGTGGAAGATGGTGGCTCAGTTAATGCTGAGATCCTTGACAAAAAGGGTAATGTTTTATCTGATACACAGCCTATAAAAGCGACAGTTACAGATGGTGCTTTATTATTATCTAAACCTGTAAATGTAGGGGAAATTCGACTTCGGTTTACATTGAATAATGCTATTTTGTACTCATTCAGTTTCCAGTAGGAGTCTTCATCATATTGGAAAAAAGTTCAATTAATTGGCGGATAAAATGAATGATGAGCAAAAATATCTTTTTGATTTACAAGGTTATATTGTTTTAAAAAATGTTGTTCCTGAAAATATTATCCAATCAGTTGAGAAACTTACTCGTAATTTATTAACAGAAACTTCTTCATCACTGTCTGATCCTGTAAAAATAAGAAACTATGATAATAATGAGAAGAATAGGAGGATTTGTAATATCCTTGAAGCAGATACTGCTTTTCAATATTTCATAGACATACCTGAACTAATTGATATTGTTCAGGAAATATCTGGGGATACATACCGTCTAAATCATACTTATGGACAATTTTGGACTGGTATTGGCAATTATACTACTTTCCATTTTCACGGAACGCCCTTAGTCCCGCAAGCTTCATATCGTTACCACAATGGACAAATTATTTCAACATTAACAAAAGCTGTTTTCCCTTTACTGGATTGCAATGAAGATGATGGTTGTTTTGCGGTAATCCCCGGTTCCCATAAGTCTAATTTTGAACGCCCATGGGGCGATCATCATCATCCAGAACTTTGCCCAGTTGTTGAGCCAGTACCTGCAAATGCAGGAGATTGTATTATTTTTTCTGAAGCATTATCACATGGATCTACTGTTAACAAGAGTGGTAATAATAAAAGTACTTTATATTATTGTTATAGTATTGGCTGGATGCCGGATTGGGATGATGAACTTTATTTTTCTAAAAATATTTTAGAAAAATTAACGTCGGAAAAAAGACGGAGAATTATAAAAATAAAAGATCCAAGTACATTATATTAGTAGCTATGCTAAAATCAAAAATTATAAATAATTGGCGGATAAAATGAATGATGAGCAAAAATATCTTTTTGACCTGAAAGGATATATTGTTTGCAGAGATGTGGTTCCATCAGACATTATAAATTCTGCCAGAAAACTTGTAGATCAATTATTAGATTCGGATCCAAAAGAGTTCACTCCACCTGTCCGCAAATTCAATGAAATAGAGACAGAAAACTCTAAAAGCGAACGCTATGGAATCTCAAATATACTTGAAGCAGATCCTGCATTTCATTATTTTGTAGATATTCCTGAGGTTATTGATATTATAGATAATGTATCTGGTGATGATACATATCGCCTTAATCACACTTACAGTATTAAAAGTAAAGGTAGTGGAGTATATACCAGTTTTCACTTTAACGGGACCCCTATTGTACCACCAGCGTCATATCGTTACCACAATGGACAAATTATTTCAACATTAACAAAAGCTGTTTTCCCTTTACTGGATTGCAATGAAGATGATGGTTGTTTTGCTGTAATTCCCGGTTCCCATAAGTCTAATTTTGAACGCCCATTTGGAGATCATCACCATCCCCGTATGAGTCCAAAGATCGAACCTATTCCTGCAAATGCAGGAGATTGTATTATCTTTTCAGAAGCTTTATCACANGGTTCAGTTGTTAATACAAGTGGACGCACTAGGAACACTTTATATTATTGTTATAGCATCGGCTGGATGAAAGATTGGGGCCGNAACCTTTGGTTTTCTGAAAATATTTTTAAATCGTTATCCAAAGAGCGTGCTGATATAGTTAAACTGAAATCTCCTGGACTAAATTATTAAATATAGAACGATTTTATTGATTAGCTAAGGATATAAGAGAATCAACACTGGTATTTATAATCATTATTTCATCAAAGTGTTTTCGCATTCCTATCGTAGCTTTTTTACCCCCAATATTCTCAAATTCTAACACAAATTCATTCCAGCTATCCAGGTTACGTTCACCGTTTATAAATTCTGCATAGGCTGATTGCTGAAAAGCAATTAACTGTTTTATTATGGGAATTAATTTTTCTGGTGCGAGTCCTTCTGTATCACCAAAAATACATTGNTCACCTAATTTTTGGCTTCGATAGGTTTTTTGCCATTCTAATTGCCGATTTGATTGATATTTTTTCCTCAAATTTTCAGATAAAGGTATACCAAGAATTGGTGAATTATATGCATTCCAATGATCATACACTAGTCCCTGTCGAACCCTTTTTAACCAACCATGATAGGGCGGGAGTGCAACAGTTGTGCTCTCATCATATGTAGAATAATACATATCTCCATATTCATTCCTTTTAACATTATCTAGTTTTTTTATTCGATCATCTAACTCTGAACCAGGGGAATGCCAGTNCCAGTGTAGTCCTTCTTTACCAATTGAAACTTGAGTCATTAGTTTATCATCATTAAGAGCAGTTTCAATCATTCGCAACCATCGAATCACTTTTTCTGGTTGATTTGCCATTTGTTTTCCAAAAACAAAAGGAGTGGTATACTGTCCAAGTGTTCCAGAAATACGATTACCTCTATGCCCGTTTGGACCTGCAGGTATAAAAGCTGGGCTCCAAAGATTTTCATANCTTCCNCCAGAATTTGCNTNTTCAATNAGNNCTTCTATNTTACTNTTAGAGANCCCCAGATTAGCNAATATTTNCTTATCTCGNTCACGCTGTAAATTACCCATTGTTCGAATTCTTTCTCGATCAGGATGCAGTTCAATGAATGTTGCCCAATAGGCTATATAGCCGGTTATGCTAGAATAAATTTTTTGGAATACTTCTCGGGAATGATGGTCTTGTGTAAAATCAGGATGTATATATCCAGCCTNGTACCATTCNCTCAATTTTNCTAGTGCTTGTTTTGATTCAATCTGGATACCACCCCATTCGATTGATCCATTGACTGATATCCACTGAAATGGTTGAATATTATATGCACCAAAAATTTCCGTAAACATTCCTGTCCTCCAATTTATGATATCACCACTCATACCCCACGTCGGATGTGCATTATCTAACACTTTTTGTTTCTGTGATACATCCAGTGCATCTTCAAAAGCAGCAATAAAACTTTTTGCATCGGGTTTATTATTTTTGAAAAGTTTAAATGCTACTTCATATTCTTTTATTGTATTAGGAATTTTATTAATGTCTACAGCTTTTAACCAATCTTTACGCCAGACACCAGGAATTGGTTGTAAATCACCAAAGCTTATATTAGGTATGCAATAGTTTTGATTTTTTACTCTTCCAGCCATCCAGGCAAGATCAGTATTTTCGTTGATCATTTTGACATAGGTAGGTGCATGTTCAATAAGCACGTAGAAGGGTATGGGTATAATAAAACCATGTTTGGCGGAGTATTTTAAAGAAGTATAGGGTTGCTGAAATACATCTGGAATTAGTCCTGCAGCCAGGGAAAGCGGACCTTTTCTATTATAACTAACTGGATCAATTGTACTGTAGTTGAGAGTTATATTGAATCGTTCTTCAAGCACAGTTTTGGCATATGCACTGCTATCAAGCATATGAGCTTCATAAGATGCCGCTTCTACAAGTTCATATGTAAGATGAATATCGGGGTCATCAGTAACTTTTGACCAATCAATATTATAGGGGGTATGCTTAGACCAAGAAGGAAAAACTAAGATGAGAAAAATAAATAATGCGGNTGCAGCTATTGCTATAATGTTATATCTCATTACTCTAAGTATAAAAATTGGTTGCTCAAAACTAATAATTATTTATCAATAAAATAATATGTAGTCATGCATAAGTCCGTTAATTATAAGACTAATCAATAGTTGGTTAACTAGTTCAAACCCAATAAAACGAACCTATCACACTGAGGCGTGTTTTTAGTAATCCCTGTTACTTTTTTTTAAAGACACTCTAAACTTGTTATATGCTACTAGCAAGTCAGATTATGCAATTTAATTTACTAGCGTGATCGATCATTAAACTGAAATATCAATNATAAGGGTGACACTATTATAGATTTGTTAAATAATAAATTAACTATGAATGCAATAGAGTAGAGNAATCTAAAGACTTCACAAATTTCTTTAATTCAATCTGAGGTTTGATCTATAATATTTTTAGGAGTATTCTTTCGCCATTCATAATCTAAATCTTTATTCGATTTTTCTACTCCTACAGCTGAAAAATGTTGAGCAAGAGCAATACGCCAATATTTAGAATTATTTTTTGAAGACATGTGCGGCGTGGCGCTATTATGAAAAGTGACACTCCCAATATCTATAGGACATGCAACTGCATTCATCACGTTAACTTGGTCATCGCAGCTTAAGAGGTCACTCTTAAGTGGTCTCTCATGCTCTAGAACTCCGGTTTTATGNCCCTTTTTAATGAATCTCATACAACCATTTTTGTCATCAACTAAATGAAAAGGCATCCAACAAGTAATACCTTTACCTTCAAGACTTTTCCCCCAATAAGCTTCATCTTGATGCCAAGGCGTTCGGGCACCATGGCCTGGCGGTTTTGCTAAAATCTGATCATACCAAAACTCTACATCAAATTCCATAAGTTGTCCTGCAAATCGTGTTGCCCATAATCGCCAATTCATATTCTCCGCTTCTGGCCAATTTGGAGTTAGACCAACCTGCACAATGTGGTATTTTCGTTCTGAAAGTGATCCACTGTCCCAGGCCCAGTCTAATGCAGAAAAGTCATTTGGGTTGTTGGCTATATGTCTTATACGTTTTTCAGCAATTACCAAATCTGAAGGATCTACAATGTTTTNAACAACTAAATAACCATTGTTTTGGAAAAATAAAATTTGTTCCTTTGTTGCTTCAGCATAGAACATTTCCAATTAAAAAGTATAGTTAAAACTAATTTGAATATTTCTTTTTTGTGCAGGATAGAAAAATTTAACATTTTCTTGAATCATTTGATCAAATAGTATGTATGCACTTCCGTTATAAAGTTTATTTCCTAAATTAAAAACACTTATATCCATTTCATAATTTGATCTAGTAAATTTGATATTTGCATCAAAAATGGAGTACGCAGGAAGTGATTCAGTATTCTCATCATTAATAAAAATTGATCCAAAATATTTTTGACCAAATAGTAAANTTAATTGCTCTGTAATTTTAATGGAAAATCTATTTGTGTAGGATAACTCGGGAATGTTTTTTAATCTATTACCTTTATAATCACCGCTACCAAATTTCACATCTGTAAAGTTTGAAGAGTGTCTAAGATTCACTCGGTCACCAAAAAATAATCCAAAACTGGTCTCAATTCCTTTGTGCGTACTTTCAGAAATGTTCCCATATTTGAATGTATTTATATCAAAATCAATTTCATTTTCTATATCCATAGAGTAGCCAATAATACTTAATTCCATATTTATTGCATCATTTAAAGTTATTTTCTGATTTAGTCCAATATCAATATTGATTGATTCTTGGGGTAACAAGGATGAATTAGAATAATTTATGTTATAATAACCAAAGTTAATTTGACGTGAATCAAACAATTGATCTAGTGTTGGGGATTTAAATGCCCTAGACCAGTTAGAGAAAATATATCCTTCCAGAAATTTAGAATTAATATATTGATAATTAATGCCTATCCTAGGTGAGTTTTGTCCNCTAAGATNCATATTATGTTCATTGGCATCAATCTCACCGTGATTAGCTATATTATCAGTTCTTATTGCAACGATTAGTTCTACTTTATCTNCNAATTTATTTTTTGCTTGCAAATAAAATCCAAATTTGTTGCTAGTACCTTTTCCACCTGAAAATTTTTCATTTTCAGTAACATCAAAATAATCACTTTCGAAAGAACCATACTCACTATCAATACCCATTAAGATTCTTAGATTTTTCAAACTCTTATTATATTTGAGCTGATTCCAAAATACAGTACTTGTTTGTGTCTCAAATTGGGAATCACCTAATTCACTTGTCAGTTGTAATGTGCGAATTTCATCCTGATTCAGGTTACGAACCCCGGAAAGAATCGTAAGCCTATTTTCATTGCCGATAGAATATTCAACTATACCACTAAGTTTTTTATAGTTTCTATAATCATTTTCATACATGCTAGCACTTTGTCTATGGTCTCTATCGAGCTGAATCTGTGTGAGAGCGCCGGAATTCTGTAGATATAATTCATTGTAATCGATTTTAAAATTAAGTGCATTACTTAAGTTAAAAAGTCTTCTGAATGAAGCTGAATATGTGTTTTTTTGATATTCTGAATGTTCTCTATAGCCTAATGCATCTTCTAGACTAATATTTAAACCTATACTATTAAGATTTTTTTGATAGTCCGCATTTAGATTTAAGGTCTTAAAGCCATATTGGTCAGTTTTAACCGAAACATTGTAATTATTCTCAAGAATATTTCGTGTTGTTACTACATTAATTACACCACCTATAGCTAGATCACCATATGAGCTTGACCCTCCTCCTCTTATCAATTCAATCTTCTCGATGTGGTTAACGGGTACGATATTCCAATCTGCTATTCCATTATTGAAGTCATTTACAGGGATACCATCAATTAGCAATAATACATACTCTGCTTCTCCACCTCCATANTATCCTCTTATAATAGGTATAGGTACCTTTCCTGAAGCATCTAAATTCCCGAAAGTTATTCCAGGCAAGTATTCCAATGCATCAGCCAAATTTCTGATTGGCAAAGAAGAAAGTTCAGTCTTACTTAATACTCCAGATGGGATGGTTGACTCTTTGATTGTTACATTAGACCGATCACCAACAACTAAAATTTGATCAAGATTAAATTCAGATATTTTTGATTGTGAAAATATATTTGCTGAAGTGTAAATAATTAATAAAAAATAAAAGAACTTACTATTCATAATATTTTTTGAGCCTATATTTTAAAAAAAACTTTATTTAGATAATGAATATTAGTTATTATAGTGAATAAAATTCTAATACATTTACATGTTATTTATAAATTAACTTTTCATAATTTTTTAATTATGTAAATATGTTAGTAGATAGTAAATGGATATTNCTAGTTTTAGAAATAGTATGAAATGATTAGCCAGGAAAAATTGATTCACAGCTGATCTCAAACCTGATACTAAAGCTTCATTACTATACCCCTATCTAAGAAATCGATTTTTGATTTTTATGTTATATAACGTTTTTAGTAAAAAGGAAAGTTTTGAAAATTGTTTCCATTGGTGAGATTGTNATTGATATNTATAAGCATCAAGGCCTCAATTTTATTGGAGGTATTGGATTGAATTTTGCTGTTAATGCTAAACGCTCTGGTGCAGAAAAAGTATCTATGGTAAGCTGTGTTGGTGATGGTATAATGGGGTCTTGGGCGCTGGAAACTTTATCAAATGAAAAAATTGATATCTCACAGGTTTCAATAAGAAGAGGCAAAACAGCAAAATGTGTAGTTGAAGTAATGGAAAATGCAGACAGATTTTTTCCTAGTGGTGGGTACGAAGCAAATGTTTTAGGCCAACTTGATATAACTAATCCTATAAAGAATTTTATTAGTATGCATGATACTATCTTTACACATTACGATGGAACTTATAAAAACTCAATGTTATCAAAAATCACAAACTTGCNATCAGATTATAACAAATTTGTCGTTGATTTTGGTGATTATTCGGNTAAAANGATTNTGAATATACCGCCAAAAATTTTTAATAGAATTGACCTTGCTTTTTTTTCTGGAAATAAAGATACAATTGAGCTAATGGTATCGATTGCGAAGAAAAACAATCTTCTAATTGTGGTAACTATGGGATCTGACGGCAGTTATGCTATAACAAAATCAAAATTATATTTTCAACCAGCCGTAATAGTCTCAAATAAAATTGACAGCACTGGATGCGGTGATGCGTACCAAGCAGCTTTTACAAACCATTATTTTCGTAAAAAAAATATTTCGGGAGCATTATATCAAGGGGCAAAGCAAGCAGCCAAAGTTTTAAAGCATTATGGCTCTTTCAGTCAGTCAACGCGAAATATTAAATACTAAAAATAATTTAGATAAAATAATATATTCAGNTATTCATCAATAGCATTGTATTTTATTGTGAGATTTCAAGAAAGATTGAAAGGATTAATAATGAGAAAAATTTCGTTGATATTATTTTTAGTATTCTCCCTCATACAGATTAGTTGCCAAGGCAAAGGAAAAAAGATGAAAAATATTTTATTGTTTTCAAAGACTGTAGAATTCAGGCACGATTCTATTGAGCCAGCCATAGATGCTATTAAAAATTTAGGCTCCAAAAATAATTTTAAAGTATTTCATACTGAAGATGGTTCATACTTTGAAATGGAAAAACTGAAAAACTACCACGCAATAATTTTTTTAAATACATCAGGAGATGTATTAAATGATGATCAGCAAATACATTTTAAAAATTATATACAGGATGGTGGTGGATGGGTTGGCATTCACTGTGCCACGGATACCGAAACAGATTGGTCTTGGTATGGTAATCTGGCAGGAGCTTACTTCAACGGTCATCCTGAAATTCAAGAAGCAAAATTAATGGTAGTCGACAACTCTCATCTTAGTACGACAATGTTGCCAGATACTTGGATTCGTACAGATGAATGGTACAATTTTAAAAATATAAATAAAGATATTAATACTTTGATCAAAATAGATGAAAACTCATATGAAGGTGGGACCAATGGGATAAATCATCCTATTGCATGGTACCATAGTTTCGATGGTGGTCGTATCTTTTATACAGCCCTTGGCCATACAAATGAATCATATAGTGAAAAATTATTTTTAGATCATTTGCTTGGTGGCATAAA
>PBKF01000051.1 GCA_002722105.1 Fidelibacterota bacterium | reverse complement strand
TCTACTTTATATTCTGGAAAAGGACTTAATTCACAAAATAAAAATATATTCTTATTACATTTATTTTTATTGTTTTATGGCTTTGTGATGTTTTATTTATTTGAGATTGGCTTTTTTGATAGAGCCAGTTCTTCTTGGTGGAGCTTTAATAGTCTAATTAAATTTATATCTATTATTATTGCTTCACTTGCAGTAATTGTTACACCAATCAAACAGCTATTTAGGAGTATTCTCTTAATAAGAAATATTTCTTATTTAATAGTGATAGGATCTGTTTTCTATTATTTACTACCCATATTTGGCATAAATTTCTTATCTTCAGATGAATTGGCTGGATACAGATATAATGGAGGAATAAATTCATACATACTTGCTGGTCAGTTTTTAATAGCAGGACTTGTAGCACATATTCTTGTCTTTCAAAGAACATCTCTTACCAAACTTTCCTTAGCTGTCTCTTGTTTTCTTTTTGGAATTATAGCTACAAAGGATAGAACAAGTTTAGGAGCAATGCTTATCATTCTTGCTGCACTTTTCTATAGATCTGGTTTTGATATTTCTCCTTTCACTTTTAAGATCAAGAAATATATTGTTCTTCTTCTGCTTACACCTACTATTTTATTGTTTTCTATTATTCAATATCAAAATATAGTTTCAGGAGATGTCGAAGCCTATAAATCTTCTATCCATAGACTAACTATTAGCATAAGGTCATATGAACTATTCCAAGAGGTCTTTCCTGTGGGAGGAGGCCCAGGAAGTCAAACTTTCTTGATGAATGAAGATAGAATAGCAATTGATATTTCTGAAGAAGGAAACGATGACTCGGCATTAACTAGTGCACTAGTTAAGGAAATAGATAGCTTTCAGAGCAACGTTGGAAGTAAAGAAAAACTCAGCTCTCATAATACTTATGTAGATTTTCTCATTCCTTTTGGAATTGCAGGTTTATTTTTTATATTATGCGTACTCTTAAAGCAAATAAGTTCAGTTAAGCGCATTCTGTTAGTAAAAAATAATCCAACTGTAATTTTGGATTCTTACATGGTCTCCGCTATTTTATTTTTTATGTTTAGTTCCTTATTTAATCTATGGTGGCTTTATTTGATTTACTATCTTGTATTAATATCAAAAAAGAATCTTAAACTCGAAGTATAATTATTTCTTAATTAAATTAAAAAAACATATGAAAACAGTTTATGTATCCTTAATAGCAGATCTTCTTCATGCTGGACATATTAAGATTCTTAGAGAAGCAAGCAAGCATGGAGAAGTAACTGTTGGCTTGCTGACCTCTACGGCAATTACAGAACTTGGAGATATTGCATACCTCAAATATCAACAAAGACTCGAAGTTCTAGAAGATTTAAAGATGGTTTCTAAGGTTATAGCACAAGACACTGCAAGCTATAAGAAGAACTTACTAGAATTAAAACCTGACTTCGTTGTTCATGGCGATGACTGGGTTAATGGTCCTCAATCACAATATCGCGAAGAGGCCTTGGCTTTACTGAAGGAGTGGGGAGGAAAACTCATTGAAGTAGAATACAGTGCAGAAATTAGCGATCAAAATGTAAAGAATCAATTGATGGCTTTAGGTATAACTTCGGTAACTAGAATGCAGCGTTTAAAACAATTGGTTCTGAATAAAGAAATATTATTGGTACTTGAAGCGCACAATGCCCTCAGCGCCTTAATAACTGAAAACACAATAGTTGATAGAAAGGGTAAAAAAGTTAGTTTTGATTGTATTTGGTCAAGCTCTTTAACTGATTCAACTTCTAAGGGTAAACCAGATATTGAAGCGGTTGATATTACTTCTCGACTCAATACAGTTAATGAAATATTTGAAGTCACAACTAAACCTATGATATTTGATGGAGATACAGGAGGAAAGATAGAGCACTTTGAATTTACAGTTAAGAGTCTTGAAAGAACAGGAGTAAGTGCTGTAGTTATTGAAGACAAAACAGGTTTAAAGAAAAATTCATTATTTGGAACTGATGTTGAACAAACGCAAGACAGTATTGAAAATTTCTGTCAGAAAATTAAAGCTGGTAAGGCAGCTCAAATTAGTGACGATTTTATGATTTTTGCAAGAATTGAATCGTTAATTCTAGATGCAGGCATGGATGATGCTTTAATAAGAGCTAAGGAGTATATGAAAGCAGGTGCAGATGGGATAATGATACATTCACGGAAAAAAGATCCTACTGAAATTATAGAGTTTATGTCTAAATTTAGAAAAGATGATACTACAACTCCTGTAATTGTTGTTCCAAGTAGCTTCAATTCTGTGACTGTTGAAGAATTTGTAAAGTTAGGCGTTAATATAGTGATTTATGCTAATCACATGCTAAGAGCGGCCTATCCAGCAATGTCAGAGGTTGCTAAATCAATCTTAACAAATGCTAGAAGTGAAGAAGCAGAACCAAAATGTATGCCCATAAAAGACATTTTAGAATTTATACCTGGTACAAAATAAGATCTGAATATGAGCAAAAGAATAATGGTCGATATGTCTGCTACATTAATTCATCATGGGCATATACGCTTATTAAAAAATGCTTCTAAATATGGAAAGGTAATTGTTGGTCTCACAAGCGATGAAGAGATTAGGAAAAAAAAATATTTTTATCCTGAATTGGCTTTTGAACACAGAAAAGAAGTTTTAGAATCTATCAAATATGTTTCTGAGGTTGTTAGTACTCCTTGGATGATAGATGAAGCAATTTTAGACAAGTATAATATTGATTTACTTGTCCACGGTGATGACAACTCTAATAAAATAAATGAAGAAAGGTTGAAATTACTTCCTAGAACCGAAGGTATAAGCAGTACACTGCTTAGGCACAAAGCCCTTGAAAGCATAACAAGCATTAATAATCAAAAATTAATGCTTACGCCAGGCCCCGCAGTTGTTTTGCATGAAAATCTTATTTCAGTAAAACCAGTCTTCGGACGTGGAGACACTGAATATAGTGAAATTTATGAAAGTGTTTCAAATTGGATTAAACATCTTTGTGGTCAGGACAAATTAATAGTTGCTCAAGGTTCCTCAACTTTTGCTCTAGAACTAGCAGCACACAATTTCGTTCAAGGTAAAATCTTGTTAGTTTCTACAGGATACTATAGTGATAGGCTTGAAAAGTTACTGCCAAAAGATAGCAACATAAAGATATGTGACCATCAAGACTTAGAAGATATTAATGAAAAGTTCGATTGGGTAATGTGCGTGTACACTGAAACCTCTATTGCTTTAAAATTAGACTTAGCTCAAATTAGAGAATTAGCTGATAAATGTGAGGCTAAATTATACGTAGATGCCACAGGTTCCATAGGGCTAGAGGATAAACATGAACTTGCAGATGTTATGGCGTTCAGTTCTTGCAAGGGTCTATTTGGTCTTACTGGAGCATGTTTTGTAGCATATAAAGACCATTTAATCCCTAAATCTAGCGACCTTTTTTACTTTAATTTAGAAACTCACAGAAACAAAATGGTTACAGGTGCTTACCATGCTCTTGCTTCTCTATATGGAGTTATGGGTATTCATGAGTGTTTAAAAAAACGGGTTTCCAATAGCAAAGATCTTGTTTTGAAGAAATGGCCAAAACTAGTACGCAAAGATAATCAACCTTTGTTATGTACTTATATAGAAGGTGAAGTATTAGCAAATGATGATAATATTGTCTTATATACGCCTAGATCAGATTTAACAGGATCAGTAATTTGTCATTTTGGCGAAATCCATTACGATGAAGTAAATTTACTTGATAGAATCTCTTTAGCTAGCCCTAAATAGAGAAAACTAATTTTAAATATAAGAAAATCATGAAAATATTAGTAATTGGCGGCTCAGGGTTTTTAGGAAGTCATATAGCGGATGAACTTACCTCCCGAGAAAACGAAGTTACTATATTCGATAAACAAGATTCAGTATGGGCCGGAGAAAAACAGAGAGTAGTACAAGGAGACATTTCTGATACAGAAGCTCTTGAGAAAGAAATCTCAAACTCAGACGCAGTCTATCATATGGCAGGAATTGCCGATATTGGTGAGGCAGATGAGAATCCTTTAAATACAATTTCTGGAAATATAATAGGTAGTTCAATTGTCATGTCTTTATGCGCTGAACATTCGGTTAGGCTCATGTACGGATCCACACTCTATGTTTATAGCAGACATGGCTCATTTTATAGGGCTTCTAAGCAATCCGCGGAGGCTTTAATTGAAGTGTTTCATGAGAATAATGGACTTGATTACACGATACTTAGATACGGCTCATTATATGGACCAAGAGCTCAGCCGTGGAATGGAGTAAGAAAGATTGTTACAGAGATGATTAAAAATAAGAAAATTACATTTAACGGCACTGGTAAAGAAAAAAGAGAGTATATAAATGTAATTGATGCAGCAAGAATGAGTGTAGACCTACTAACAGATGACTATCTCCAAAAGGCTGTTACCCTTAGCGGCCTTCAAGTCCTCACACAAGAAGAGCTTCTTGAAATGATTGCTGAAATAATGGATGTTGAAGTATCAGTTAATTTTAATCCTAAGTCCTCTAGCGATAGTCACTATAAACTTACACCATATCAATATGTGCCTAAAAGCTCAGTTAAGCTTGTTTCTAGAGAATATATTGATATAGGGCAAGGTCTTTTGGAGCTGATATCGGAAATCTCTTCAGAAACAGAATAAAGCTTTGCTATATAAAACTAAACATTGAAAAAGATTTCACCTATATTATTTTACGAAGCGTTGAAAGATAGTGGCGTCGAATTCTATACCGGTGTTCCAGATTCTCTTCTAAAATCGTTTTGTTACTATATAAATGAAACATTAAATAATGATCAGCATATTATTGCTGCAAACGAAGGTAGTGCGTTAGCTTTGGGTATCGGCCATCACCTATCAACTGGTAATGTACCGTTAATATATCTCCAAAATTCAGGCCTTGGTAATTTAGTCAATCCTTTGTTGTCTTTATCAGATAAAGATGTTTATTCTATTCCAGGTATTCTAATGATTGGTTGGAGAGGGGAGCCTGAAACTAAAGATGAACCGCAACATAAAAAACAAGGACGTATTACCCTAGATTTACTAGATGTTATGGAAATACCTTATAAAGTTCTCGATTCAAAAATGAATAACGATCAAGTAAAAAAAGAGGTAGAGGCATGTGTAACCAAATCTAAATCCGAGAATCAGATATATGCCTTGGTGGTTAAAAAAGATTTTTTTGAAAAATATTCAATAAAACAAGAGGAATCAAAATACCTGTTATCTAGAGAAAAGGCTATAGATTTGGTTATAAAAAATAGCAATGTAGATAGAGGTGACATATACGTTTGCACAACTGGCTTACCTTCTAGAGAGCTATATGAACTTAGAAGTAAGCATGGTAAGTTTCTTGATCATGATTTTCTAGTCGTTGGTGGAATGGGGCACGCCAATCAAATAGCTCTTGGAATTGCCATTAGTCAACCAGATAGAAGAGTAATTTGTTTAGATGGAGATGGTGCAATTATTATGCATATGGGTTCTATGACAACTATTGGAAGTAGTAAACAAAAAAATCTATTTCATATTGTCTTAAACAATGGGGCGCATGACTCTGTTGGAGGACAGAAAACTACAGCCTTTGATATAAATTTAAGTGATATAGCAAAAAACAGTGGTTACGAGAATGTATTTTCTGTCTCTAATGAAGAGGATTTAGTTAAAACATTAAATACTATTAGAGATCTAAACGGTCCTATCTTCCTTGAGATTAGATTAAAAAAAGGTTGGAGAGCAGAAATAGGAAGACCTTCAACTACTCCAGAAGAGAATAAGACTAGCTTTATGCATCATCTATCCAAAAAATTAAATTATGATTAAGATCTTAAAATCTTTCATGTTAGAGAAGTTTTAACGATGAAAAGAAAATAAATATACTTTATTAGTACTTCTTATGGCTAATAATATGAATGAAATAAATAAATCTTTATATATTTTAGGTAATTTTAAGTATCGCCTACCCTTTATGCTTTTTTTATTCATGATTGTTTCTTTAATTGATGTAATGGGAATAGGATTGATAGGACCTTTTGTAGCATTGCTTGGGCATCAAGGTAATATAATTGATGATTATCCTATTTTTTTAGACTTATTCGGTTTTTCAGAAAATAAGAGAATTATATTGTTTGTGGGTATAACTCTTTCTCTCCTTTTTTCTATAAAAGGTTTCGTAGCTTTTTATGTACAAAGGAAGATACTTTCTTTGGGTTATGAGATACGAACTAATATTATTGATAAATTAATACAGTCATACCAAAAAACCAGTTACGAAGACATAGCAATAAAGGACGTGTCTGAGATGATAGTAAATGCAAAAACTCATGTGGGGCTATTTACTGATTCAGTTTTTGTTCCAGCTTTGAAGATGACAATAGAGCTCATAGTTGCATTGGGTATATTTTTATTAATGGCATATACAAGCTTTTTATTAGTATTATTAGTAGCATTATTGCTTAGTTTAGTTTTATTTGTTTATTTCAAATATATAAAGACTAGGCTTTATCATCATGGACAAATAATGTCGCAGAAAGAAGCTTCCGTGATTAACGAAATTAGCTATGTAATAGGGGCTTTTAGAGAAATTAGACTTTTAGGCGTTGAAAACTTTTTTAGGAATGAGATAAAAAAAGATGTAACCAAGTTTGGTGAGGCAGGAGTAATAACGAGATCTTTACATTTAATTTCTAGATATTTAATAGAAGCAAGTCTAGTTATTTTCATAGTATCTATAGTTATATATATGATTAACCAATCTCAACCAATAGAACAAATTTTTGCTATTTTAAGTATCTTTGCAGTAGGTGCTTTAAGATTAGTGCCATCCTTTAATGCCATTGGATTAGGCTTTGCAAATATAAGAACTGCAACTTATGCATTAGATTCACTTTATGAAGAGTTATCTCAAATAAATAATATTGAAGATGTTTTAGCAAAACAAAAAAACCAATCTCTCGATAGTTTCAAGACTTTAGAGCTAAAAGATGTTTCTTATTCTTATAAAGTAAAACAATCATCAAAAGTATTAAAAGATATTAATCTTAAAATAGAAAATGGTGATCTCGTGGCTATTTCTGGAAAATCAGGGTCTGGGAAATCAACATTGATGGATATTATGACTGGAATGTTACAGCCTAGTGAGGGTTATTTAATAGTAAATGGAAATGAAGTAAGTATTGATGCTGGTGTAGATATCAAAACTTGGCAAAGTAGGTGTGCTTTTATTCCCCAAAGTGTCTTTCTTATAAATAATAGTATTAAAAAAAATATTGCTTTAGGAGTAGATGAAAAAGATATAAAGAAAGAAGAGCTAGACTTAGCTATTAAAGCCTCGAACCTTATAGAAGTGATGGAAAAGAATGATATGAACATCGACAGTAATGTTGGTGAAGGTGGAGTAAAGTTATCTGGAGGTCAAAGGCAGAGGGTTGCTTTGGCAAGAGCACTTTATGCTGGAAGGGAGATAATTTTTATGGACGAAGCTACGTCAGCTTTAGATAAAGAAACTGAAAATGAGATAATGACTCATATAGAATCTCTTCGTGGTCGTGTTACGATTATATTAATAACACATAGTCAATCTGCATTAAAAAACTGTAATAAGGTTTTTAATTTAGTTGATGGTAATTTAACTTAAAACTTAGGAGATACATTTTGTTCGATAATAAGAATATCTTTATAACTGGGGGCACAGGCTCTTTTGGTAAACATTTTATAAGGAAAGTCCTAAAAGATTATTCGCCTAATAAGATTGTTGTTTTTTCAAGGGATGAACTAAAGCAATTTGAAATGCAAAGTGAATTCAATGCTCCATGTATGCGTTATTTTTTAGGCGATGTTAGAGACGGTGAAAGATTACTTGAGGCAACTAGAGGTATTGATGTGCTTATTCATGCTGCAGCACTTAAACAGGTACCTGCAGCAGAATACAACCCTATGGAATGTGTAAAGACCAACGTTCATGGTGGGCAAAATGTGATTAAAGCTGCTCTAGCAAATGATGTTGAGAATGTAGTTGCCCTATCAACAGATAAAGCTGCTGCTCCTATCAATTTATATGGAGCGACAAAACTTGCTTCTGACAAACTTTTTGTCGCAGCGAATAATATCACTGGAGATAGAAAGACCAAATTTTCTGTTGTTCGTTATGGAAATGTTGTAGCTTCAAGGGGATCTGTTGTTCCTTTTTTCTTAAAACTAATCAATGAAGATGCTTCATTCTTGCCTATTACTGATAAGGATATGACAAGGTTCTGGATCACTCTCGATCAAGGCGTAGAATTTGTTATTAAAACAATCAATCGAATGCATGGAGGAGAAGTATTTATCCCTAAGATCCCATCAGTGCGTATTATAGATTTAGCAAAGGCTATGGCCCCTAATATTGAGGTAGAGGTAATAGGAATACGTCCAGGTGAAAAGTTACATGAAGTTATGTGCCCTAAAGATGACTCTCACTTAACTGTAGAGTTTGATAGTCATTACATTATTAAACCATCTTTTACTTTTGAGGATTCAGCTATTGACTATAGCACTACTTTGCTTAAAGAAAAGGGAACACCTGTATTGGCTGGATTTGAATATAATTCAGAAACTAATCCTCACTTTTTGAATATCGATGAGATAAGTGAGATTAATAATTTAGTACTTAAACCTAAATCCTAATTATTTTTTATGACAATAATTTTTATATTCAGATATAAAAATTATGGTATTTGGAGATTTCAATGAAAGACATCAAAAGAATAAGTCATTTAGAAAAATCTTATATTAATGAAGTTTTAGATAGTAATTTCAGGACCTCTTCAGGTAGCACAATGAATACCCGTTTAGAAAAAGCATTTTCTGAACTTTATAAATCAAATTTTGCCATTTCATTTATTAATGGAACAGCAACAATGCATGCTATTTTATTAGCAAAAGGTATAGGTGAAGGTGACGAAGTAATCGTACCTCCTTTAACTATGGCTAGCACTACCTTTGCCGTTTTGCAGGTTGGCGCTACGCCGATATATGCAGATGTAGATGCGTTAACATATCAAATTGATCCTTCCAGCATTCAGACTAAAATTAGTCCTAAAACTAAAGCAATCATAACTGTCGCATTATTTGGATTAAGTCCAGATATGGATGAGATAATGAAATTGGCAGAAAAGTCTAATATTTTTGTTCTTGAAGATAATGCAGAGACAATGATGAGTTACTATAAAGGTAAGTTAGCAGGAACTATAGGGCACGCTGCGAGCTTTAGTTTTCAGAGTTCAAAACACCTAACAGCAGGAGAAGGAGGAATTGTAATAACTGATGACGAGCAACTTGCTTTAGATGTTCGTCGTGTAAGTAGTTTAGGTTATTCTGGAGTTTCTTCAAAAAAAGGTAAAATTACAAAAAATCAAATCCAATCCCCTTCTTATTTTAGGCATGTTTCAACAGGGTTTAATTACCGCATGCCAGAATTATGTGCAGCTGTCGCTCTTGGGCAGCTAGAGAGAGTAGGCGAACTTGTAAATAGAAGAGTAGAAGTAGCTCAACTTTTTCAAGATATTATTGCAGATACAGAATGGCTTATTCCTCAGCGTACGCCTGATGACTGTGTAAATTCATATTGGACCTATGTTATAAAACTTGAACATTCAGATATAAACTGGACTAGCTTTAGAGATAAATTTCAAGAGTTTGGAGGTGACGGTATCTATGCTCCTTGGAAATTGACTTATCAAGAGCCATTTTATAAAGATATTCTAAATCGTGAAACTAACCCTTATTGTCCA
The DNA here is from genome assembly GCA_002722105.1 of Fidelibacterota bacterium. The sequence goes on along the minus strand of PBKF01000051.1, from coordinate 42,508 downwards.
ATTGCCGAGGAATTACAAACATCCTTATTGCAGTTTAAGACAAATTATTGGGAATGGAATAAAGCTGAAGAGCAAGCAAAATGTCTTAAGAAAACTATAGATTTCTTTAAAAGTCTATGAAGTACGTCTTAGGAACCGCCCAATTTGGATTAAATTACGGTATTTCTAATAGTACAGGCAAGGTTAGTAGCAACAATATTGAACAAATATTAAGAACTGCTATACATCAAGGTGTAAATTATTTAGATACCGCAAATGTATATGGGGATGCAGAAGAAAAAATTGGTAAATTTTTTGACTTAACTAAACAATTCAAACTTATCACTAAAACTGCGCACACAAAAGAAGACTATAAAATTAAAGAAAACATACAATTTATAAAAAAAGAATTAATTATTTCTCTTGATAAAATGAAGAGAGATAAAGTTGATATCTTATTAGTTCACGACACTAAAGATATATTAAATAAAGAAGGTTCAGAGTTTTTTAGATCCTTAATAGAGATAAAAGATTCTGGCATTGCAGATAGGATAGGCGTGTCTGTATATACAATGCAAGAACTAAGCGAAATTCTTGAAAAGTATTCTGTGGATGTTGTCCAACTTCCGTTAAACGTGTTTAACCAGAATTTTCTAAAATCTGGGATTCTCAAAGAATTAAATAGAAAAGGTATAGAGATACATGCTAGATCAGTTTTCTTACAAGGTCTTTTATTAATGAAAACAAGTGAGTTGAATGATTACTTTAACAAAATAAAAGTTCTACATTCTTCTTATCAAGAAGTTGTATTCCGAAATAAGCTAAGCCTCGTAGAAGGGGCCTTGAATTTTATAAAGTCCGTTAAAGAAATTGATGCAATTATTTTTGGAGTTCAGGATTCAACACAACTAAATGAAATTATCAATTCTTTAGAAACAAAATTAATTGATATTGATTACAAGAACTTTTCAGTTGATGATGAATCAATTACTAATCCCTCTAAATGGATTAATTGAAAATGATAGTTGCAATATTGCAAGCGAGAATGGGGTCGAGTCGTTTGCCTGGTAAGGTAATGATGTCTATTTTAGGAAGGCCAATGTTGGAACTCCAAATCGAGCGTATAAAAAGGGCGACTTTGATTGATAAATTAGTAGTGGCAACTACAACAAATCCTCAAGATGATGAAATTGAGCAATTATGTACATCTCTCAATGTAGATTGTTTCAGAGGAAGTGAAGAAGATTTATTAGACAGGTACTATGAATCAGCTAAGCAATTTCAAGCAGATTATATAGTTCGTCTTACAGGAGACGACCCTTTAACCGACCCTAATTTAATCGATGATATGATTTCAAAAATGATATCTGGTAGCTTTGATGCTGTTACAAATACGATTTACCCTACTTACCCAGAAGGGTTGGATTTGTCTGTACTTACATTTAAATCCCTAAGTCTTGCTTGGAGTAAGGCAGATCTTCAATCTCAGAGAGAGCATGTTACTCCTTATATATTTGATAATGCCGAAGAATTTAGGATCTTTCATTATAAGCAAACTGCTGATAAATCTAGTCTAAGGTGGACAGTAGATTATAAAGAGGATTTTATTTTTATTGAAGAGATCTATAAATATCTATATACATCGAATAAAGCTTTTTTGACGGAGGACGTTTATAAGTTGTTGGAGAATAAACCTTCTTTGGTAAAGATAAATTCAAATTTTATTAGAAATTCTGGTCTCCTTAACTCTATTAAAAATGATAGAAAGGTCTAATTAGATGAAAAAAGTACTAATTACAGGTGGTACAGGCATGTTAGGTGCATCACTAATAAGTCATCTAAGAAGAGCAGGTTTCCAGACAGTTGTACAGGGTTATAAGCAAAAAGCTAACATAAATATTGATATGACAGATAAAAAACAAGCAATAGAAGCATTAAAGGATTTAAATCCAGACGTCATTATTAACTTAATTTGCTTATCAGATGTTGAAGAGAATGAGAAAAACAAGGAGCTTGCTTATTCATTAAATGTTAAACCCGTAGAAAATATTACACATTGGATTCAAGACAAAAAACCAAAGGTTCAATTTATTCATGTTTCGACAGATCATCTTTACGATGGCGAAGGTCTAAATACTGAAGAAAGTATAAATATTAGGAACCAATATGCCTCTTTAAAATATGATTCTGAGCAAATAGCCTCAAAAGTAGACAGTTTAATTTTAAGAACAAACTTCTTTGGAAAAAGTAAAATTAAGGAGAGGCATAGTTTTACTGATTGGATAGATATTTCCACTAAGGAAAGGAGATTCCCCATCAACCTATTTGAAGACGTCTATTTTTCTCCATTATCACTCAATACTCTGTCCAACATGATTTGTCATGTTTTAGAATACGATATTTCAGGAATATTTAATTTAGGAAGTAGAGATGGTCTAAGTAAAGCAGATTTTGCTTATTCTTACAGCAATTTCTTGAATGAAAATAGAGAAAATACGAAATTAATTTCTGTAGATGATCTAAACTTCCTTGCTTCAAGACCGAAGGGTATGATGATGGATGTATCTAAATTTGAGAGTACATTTGATATAAAATTGCCTACTCTGCTATCCGAGATAGAATTATATAAAAGGGAGAACTAAGAAACTATGAATATAAAAATAAATGAATATGAGATTGGATTAGATCATCCAACCTTTTTTATAGCGGACATAGCTGCTAACCATGATGGAGATCTTGAAAAAGCAAAAGAATTAATATGGCTTTCTGCTGAAGCCGGAGCAGACTGTGCGAAATTCCAGCATTTTGATGCTGAGACGATTGTTAGTGATTACGGTTTCAAAAATCTAGGATCACAACAATCGCATCAAAAGACATGGAAGAAAAGTGTTTTTGAGACTTATAAAGAAGCCAGTTTAAACAGAGAATGGACAGCTGAATTAAAGCAAACATGTGATCAAGCGGGCATTGTTTTTATGACAAGCCCTTATTCAAAAGAGTTAGTTGACTACGTAGATCAATATGTTCCAGCCTATAAGATTGGTTCTGGTGATGTGACCTGGTTAGAAATCATTGACCATATTGCAAATAAAAATAAACCTGTATTTTTAGCTACAGGTGCTTCAGATTTATCGGATGTTAGCGATGCGATGCAAGTTCTTTCAAAAAAAGGCAATCCCGTAGTCTTAATGCAATGCAACACAAACTATACAGCTTCCGAAAGTAATCTAGAATACATTAATCTAAATGTTATAAGCACTTACTCTGAAACTTTTCCAGACGTAATATTGGGTTTAAGTGACCATACACATGGTTGCACCTCAGTGCTTGGTTCAGTTGCTCTTGGATCTCGCGTAATAGAAAAACACTTTACGGATAGCTGTGAAAGAGACGGACCAGATCATAAATTTTCAATGGACCCTACTACCTGGAGAGAAATGGTCGATCGAACAAGAGAACTTGAATCTTGCTTAGGCAATGGTATTAAGATTATTGAAGATAATGAGAAAGAAACTGTTGTCCTTCAACGAAGAGCTCTAAGAGCTACGAAAAGCTTAAAATCAGGTGATAAAATTAAAGCAAGCGACTTCTTTCCATTGAGGCCTTGTCCCCAAGGTGCTTTACAACCAGCAGATCTTGATGCCATTTTAAATAAAACTTTAAAAAATGATGTAACTGAAGGTGATGTAGTAAAGTGGGAAGATCTGATATAGCTATAGTAATTCCAGCTTTTAATGAATCTAAGACGATACATGAAGTAATTTTGGATTTTGAAAGTTATGGTGATGTTTTAGTTGTAGATGATGGTTCTACAGATAATACTAAAAAAATAGTTGAGGCAACAGATGCCACTTTAATCTCTCATCAATTTAATTTAGGTTATGAAGCAGCTATTTCTACAGGTATGAAATTTGCGGTAGACAATAACTATGATTACATCATTACCACAGATGCAGATGGTGAATTGACCCATTTAGCAATACAAAATTTTATTGATCTCCTTGAGCAAGGAAACCTACTAGTTACTGGGCAAAGGAATAAAAAGAACAGACTAATGGAATCTATATTTGGCATCTTAACCTTTGTAAGTTTCAGAATTTCTGACCCTTTATGCGGTATGAAAGGTTATAGTGCTTGTCTTTGTAAGAAATATAAAAATTTTGATACCAACAAAATGATTGGGACTGAGCTTTTGGCTTATTCGATTAGAGATAAAATAAAAATTCGACAAGTACCTATCAGGGTAAATAAAAGGAAGGGTGAATCACGCTATGGAGGTATTTTCTCCTCTTTTTTAAGAATTGCTAGAGTAATGTTTATCTTTTTTTGTATTACACTTAAGAAAAAGGATATATAGCTGTATGGTTGGAAAATCAATTTACAATTTTATTAATAACTTATTTCAAATTCCTAGAAGTATTACGGGAGATGGGGTTAGAGAAACACTTGGCAATATTCAAGAGAATTATCTTCCTTCTTTAAACATATATGAAATCCCTACAGGTGAAAAAATTGAAGATTGGACAGTCCCTAAAGAATGGAATATCAAAGATGCTTATATCAAGAATTCTAATGGTAAAAAAATTATAAGCTTCAAGGATAATAATTTACATATTGTTGGATATAGCAAGCCAATTAATATAAAGCTTAGATTAGAAGAATTAAAAGAGCATTTATATTCGTTACCTGAGCAACCAGATGCTATTCCTTATGTGACATCTTATTACAAAGAGACCTGGGGTTTCTGTATGAATCACAAACAGTATGAGTCTTTAAAAGATGATGAGTATGAAGTGAAAATTGATTCACAACTTGAAGATGGCAGTCTCACCTACGCAGATTTATTAATAAAAGGTAAGGAAAAAAAAGAAATATTCATATCAACTTATATTTGCCACCCCGCAATGGCCAATAATGAATTATCAGGGCCAGGAGTTTCTACTTATCTAGCAAAATGGTTATGTGAAAGACCTAATAATCGCTTCACTTATAGATTCTGTTTTGTACCTGAAACTGTAGGAAGTATTGCCTATATTTCTAAACATAGAACTGAGCTAGATAATGTATATGCAGCTTTTAATTTAACATGTGTTGGGGATGACAAGGATTATTCTTTTTTACCTTCTAGAAGAGGCAATACGATCACAGATAAGGTAGCCAGGCACTGTATAAAATATCAGCAAAGTAATTATAAAGAATATAATTTTTTAAAAGATAGAGGTAGCGATGAAAGACAATACTGCTCACCGAAAGTTGATTTACCTATGGTGTCTATAATGAAATCTAAGTATGGCGAATATCCTGAATATCATACCTCTTTAGATAACATGGATTTTATTTCTGCCGTGGGCCTAGAAGACTCTTATAAAATACACACAGAGTGCATAGAAATCCTAGAGAATAATTACTTTTATAAATCAAAGATTAGAGGCGAACCGTTTTTAACAAAGAGAGGTAAGAATTATATGATCGTTGGAGGTAAAGAAAATGATGAAAGTAGATCTGCACAATTGATTCTAGACATAATGAGCTGTTGTGATGGAAACATGGATATAATTGATATTTCTGAAGCTTTGGATATTTATGCCTTTGATTTAATACCGATCATGCAATCTCTTGAGTCAGACCAGCTAATAGAGAAAAACTAAAATCTACTATTATTTACCAGTTCTACAACGAATAACTTACTGAATAGATTATGTCTTTACTTCAACAAAAACTCATAGAACTTAGAGAAACATCAGATAAAGGAGTTAAGGATATAACACTTGATACATATAAGTCTTATGAAGAAATCTTTAAAAGATCAGAAAGATATTCTCATGAATTCTCTAAAAGTAATCAAGAGATAATATCTGTAGTCTTACCAAATTCTATTGAGTATTTAGAGGTAATGATTGCTTGTTTAATGACGGGGAATATATTTAATCCAATACCTTATTTTACGTCTGATGATGAGTTAAACAGGATCTTTGAATATGTAAATCCCAGATTAGTTATTTCTGATCGAAAAATAATCTCAAAGAAAAAAAATAATATCTCGTTTATTAACCCTGAAGATATAAAGGAAGTTTCATCTGATAAGAAAAAAAACTTTCAAGATAGCTCAATTGAAGGATCTAAAATTGCTTCTCTTTATTACTCTTCTGGAACTACCGGCAGTCCAAAGGGTGTTTTATATTCACATGATAATGTTTACTACTTAATAGAATCAATTATAAGAGGTTTTGGCTTTACGAAAGAAACTAAACATTTTTCTATATTGCCTTTTGGCCATACAGCTTCTATAAATTACAACATTTTCCCCAGTCTCTTTTTGCAATCAGAAATGGTAATAGCAGAAAGTTTTACAAATATTGCACCAAGATTCTTTAAGATAATATCTAATGAAGAAATTAATTATGTTCAGGTTGTCCCAACTATTGTTTATATGCTTCTTAAGATTAGATATAAGACAGACGATTTAAATTTAAGCTCCTTAATGTTCTTAGGGTGTGGTTCTTCAATTCTCCCTTTAGAATCCCAAATACAATTTGAAAAAAAATTTAATATAAGGATAGGTAATCTTTATGGTTTATCTGAAACTGGACCAACTCATATAGATGACCCGAGGGCAGATGATTGGGTTCCTGGTACTATAGGAATCCCCCTTGATGTTAATGAATGTAAGCTATCACAAGATTCTGAAGTTTTAATAAAAGGAAAGAATGTATTTACTGGATACTACAAGAATGAGGCTTTATTTGGTGAGGTAGTAAAAGATGGTTGGTTCCATACAGGCGATCTTGCCGAGTATCAGAATGGAAAATTTATTTATAAAGATAGATCTAAAGACCTAATTATAAAAGGGGGAATTAATATAGTTCCTGCAGAGATTGAGGAGGTCCTTTATATGGAAGAAGAAGTGCTAGAATCTGCTGTGGTAGGCGTTTTCAATGAAGTTCATGGAGAAGAAATTATTGCTGCTGTATCTTTAAAGGACCAAAAGGCAGACCAAGAAGCAATTAAGTCTAGTTTATATGGACTTTTAGCTAGCAACCTTTCTTCTTACAAGCATCCTATTGATATAATTTTTCTTGAAAGCCTACCTAAAACACATAGCGGTAAGTTAAAAAGACGAGAGGTTAGAAGTATAGCTGAAGATGAATATAATAAATGAACTAAAATCATTATTAATAAATCTTAAAAATCAGTTCAATGATGAGACTCCTTCAATATATGAAGAAAAAATTATCAGTAACAAAAAAGAGTTTGTTTTAGATACAGATATCTATTCTCAAAATAGACTGATTGATATCGCAAGTAGGCATCATCCTGACGCAAAAGTAATTTCTGAAGAGCTAAATAATTATCATGACTTAGTTAACGAAACAGAGAATATGTTGATAATGGACCCTCTTGATGGGACTCATAATTTTCTTTATGGCCTGCCAATGTGGGGCTTTTCCTATACTCTTTTTAAAGAATCTAGATTGGCAGCTGAGAGTTATATAGGGCTACCAATGTTAGATACTTTACTTTCTTTTGAAAATAATAAAGTTTTATTACATAACATAGATCCAAATGTGGAAGCAAAGCATATCAATTTATCTCCAACCAACAGACCCTTATCAGAAATGATGATATCTTTTGATAATCAATTTAATAAAGACCCCATTACTATGAAAAAGAATTTTGACTTATTAACTCAAAATGCTTTTACAACAAGAATATCTGGATCAGCTATTTTTGACATAGCTATGATGATAATGGGTAGTTTAGATGCTCGTATATGGCACTCTACTGAACCATATGACGTCGCTCCCGCCTATGCATTTTTAAGTCAATCAGGTTCAATTATTAATCTTAACACTGGAGAAGATGCTAGCGTATCTGATACAGCTATAATTGCTTCAACGGATAAAGGTATATATAAAAAATTAAAATCTATAGGTTTTCAAAAGGGTATTCACTAATGAGTATAGAATCAATTAATGAGTTAAATGTTAATCATATTGGCATAGTTATTCCTTTGAATATGAAAGAAAAAATTGGAGATCTATCTCAGGAGACCTTTATAGAAGACAAGATTCAAGGAGTGTCAGTTTGTTTTGTGTGGGATGAAGATATGAAAATATATAGAGAGTATATAACCCAAGAGGGAAGGGCAGGGGATTATTCACTTGGATATAACCATATATGCTATGACGTAGAATCTTCAGAAAGAATGAGTGAACTTCACAAAATTATCTTAAAAAGTAAGTTGGGTGTGAGACTTACATTACCTGAACCTTCACCTACAAAACAATGCAATATAGTCACATTTTATAAGTTAAATGGTTTGGGAATTTTTGAATTTAATATCTTAGACTAAATAATGTTTCAAACAACAGAACAAAATCTTACTCAGCATTTAAAACATGACCTAGGTATACAGCCAAATGACTTAGTATTTTTATTTAGCGGTATCTTCGGTCTAGGTAAACTTCAAAACGGGCTTTCAACGTTGGAAAATGCAATAAGCTCGGTACTTCCCAGAGGAACATTAATTGTTCCCACATTTAGTTATAGTTGGAGTAATGGTGAATCTTTTGATAAAAATACTCCGTGTCCTGAAATGGGAAGCTTTTCTAACTATGTGTTAACTTTACCAAACTATCATAGAACAAATAATCCAAATTTTTCTGTTTCTATCAGAGAGAATGATTTTAATAGTAAGCTCGTTAAATCATTTCTTGATATCAGCAATGATTGCTTCGGAGAAGGCTCTATATTCGACAAAGTTGTTCGATATGCAGAAAATCGTAGGGCCTGGATTTTATTATTAGGAGGAGCCTTTAAAGATGCTGAATACAGATCTACTTTCATTCATTATGCTCAACAGAAAGTAGGAGTTATGCACAGATACGTAAAAACTTTCCATGCTCCTGATAATAGTAATGCTCAAGTTACTCAACTTGTTAGATGCTTATCTAAAGATGAATTAGTAGAGAATAAAGAGACTTCGGACATGTCAAAATTTAAATTTCCAGTAGAAGAGGATTATCGCATGTATGGAAAAGATTTAATCAAAGCAGGATTGCTAAAAAAAGAGGACTTTGGCTACTATCCAAGCAGGATGGTTTCAGTAAAGGATTCTGTCTCTTTCTATATGAATAAAATTAAAGAGGACCCTTACTATTGTATTGATAAAAACTCATTAATCACTTGAAAGACTTGAATTTAGTTCCTATATTCTCAGATCAGAATATGTCAGATCTTGAGACATTAACCTTCTATCCTTATCCCAAAAATAAGAAAAATATTCAGGTAATGAGACCTTACCATTGGAATGATAGAAAAAAGCTTCTTAGAGATTATCATTATATATTTCAATTATATGAAAAATATTTAACTGAGATTACGGACTCGCTTAATCTAATTCATGGAATTCACCACCCTGTTGATTATTGGAGGATTATTATTGGTCCTTGGCTTCACTATTTTATTTCCATAACTTTAGACAGATTTGAAACAGTTAGAATAGCAGCAGAGAACCATAATATTAAATTTACTGAACTACCAAATTACAAAATTGAAGATTGGGTGCCTTCTAGTTATGTTGAATTTAATCACCAGTATTATTCTGATGAGTGGAACTCTTACTTATTCTCCGAAATAATTAAATACACTAATTTAGTCAATTCAAGTAAATCTTCTTTAGAAATTAAACCTAAAATATACAAATCTAAGAAAATAAAAGGATACTTAATTAAATCACTCCTTTTTTTTCTTACAAGAATTACTAGAAATTTTCCAAAAAAAGTTCATATGATTGAGGTAGATATCCCTCAAGCAAATTTATATAGGCTTTTATTTAAACTGAAAAGTTTTTCATTATCTTATTACCAAAGAGTTGTTCCTAAAAAACATCCAATTGACATAAATATCAGAAAGGATATGTTTAGATCTAAAGAAGCAATTAATGAATTTGAAAAATTATTAGATATTCTAATTCCTTTAAACATGCCTACTTGTCATATTGAAGGTTTTAAGATAATTGAAAAGCAAGCAGAGAATATATTTCCACAAAAAGTAGATTTAGTCATAACCTCTAATGCATATTTTTCGAATGAGCATTTCAAGGTATGGATTGCCAATCAAAAACAAAACCTTACAAAACTTTGGGTAATGGTTCATGGAGGACATCATGGTACAGCTTTATTTAATGGACCAGGAAAGCTCACTGAAGACATTGCTGATCGGTTTTACGCTTGGGGGTGGGGTAATTATAATTTACCTTCCCCAAAACTTTCTTCTTTAAATAAAACCAATTTATCTCAAATTGGTAATAATATACTTTTCATTCCGTATAATATTTCTCAGTACAGCAATCATTTAGATTCTTCACCCATAGCTGCAAGCTTCGAAGACTGCCTTATTATGCATAAGAAGTTTTTTAATTGCTTGAAGGAAATAAATTTAGAAAAGAAACTAGTTATAAGACTAAAAAGTGGCATTGTCCCTAGAGACTTAAAGAAAGAATATACTGAGTTAAGCGGTTTAAATAATTTTGTATACTCAGATGAAGAATCGTCTCTTGAAAGTATTAGTAAGTCAGAATTAGTTGTGGTCACTTACGATTCAACTTTTTTTCTTGAAGCTCTCACACTCAACAAGCCTACATGCCTTTTTATAAGAAAAGATTTCTGGGAAATGAGTGAACATTCTGAGCCTTACTTTAAAAAGTTCTTAGAATGCGGGATTTTGCATTACGATGAAAAATCACTAGCTAGACATATTTCTAATGTTCAGCATGATTATTCTTCTTGGTGGGAATCAGATTTAGTTCAGCTATCAGTAGAGTCTTTTCTAATAAAGTACGGATTAAGCAAAGAGCATTGGGAAGAAGATTGGTACAATGAGATTAATTCTTACTTAGAAAAACTTTCAAAATAGATTTAAGAAACTAAGGGTAAAAAATTTGAATAGGAGAATTCATTTATGAAGGGCAGTATAGTTGGATTAATACCTGTAAAAGGATCATCAGATAGAGTTAAGAAAAAAAACTTGAGAGATTTTGCGGGTAGCTCTCTTCTTGAAGTAAAGCTGAATCAGCTCAAAGATGCCAAGGGCTTTGAAAATATAATTGTTTCTTCTGAAGATGATGAAGTCCTTAATATAGCTAAAAAACATGGTTTTAGTACACATATTCGTGACCCTAAGTACTCAACCAGTGAAGTGCCCATGAGTGATGTCTATTCTTACATTGCTTCAGAGATAGAAGGTGACAATATTGCATGGATAAATGTAACAAATCCTTTAGCTGAGACTATTATTTATAATAAAGCCGTTGAGCTATACAATGATATAGACTCTTCATATGATTGTTTGTTGAGCTCTATTCTTCTTCAGGAAAATGTATTTTATGAGGGATTGCCAGTTAATTTTACTCCCTATCCTTGGCCCAAATCCCAAGATCTAAAGGGCCTGAACTCACTGACCTTCGTTATAAATATTTTAAAACGAAAAGATATGGTTTCATGGGGGTCTTGTGTGGGAAACGCACCTTATTTCTATGATTTAGACAAAATAGATTCTTGGGATATAGATGACCAGGCAGATTTTGAATTTTGTGAGTTTATATATAAAAAAAGAATCAATAAGTGATTTGGATATTAAAAAGTTATGGATAAGATCAAGTTAAATTTATTTAATTTAAAATCTAAAGAAGACCTAATAAAGGTACGTGAATTTTTTTCTAAAAATATATTGAGATGGTTTAATGAAGATAAAACTCCTAAGAGTAAGTACTTTGAATTAAGAGTTTGTCCATTATGTGAAAGTGAAAGAAGCGATGAAGTGTTTATTGTAGAAAATTTCTCTTATCATAAATGTTATACATGTAACTCTCTTTACACAAAACCTCATCTTAAAGATGGAGTTTTAGATGCTTTATACAATGATGGCACATATCAGGTTTACCAAGACAGTCTTGTAAAAACAGGAAGCACAATCAGAAAGGGGGTTCTTGAGCTTAGGAAATTTAAGCAAATCGCTCAACTTCTTGATAAACAAGATATTTCTCTATTAGATGTAGGGTGTGGAGGAGGAACATTTCTTGAAGTTTGTAAGGAGCATAATTGGAAAGTAGAGGGGGTAGACCCGTCTAAAAAATCATTAAAAAAAGATATAAACGTAATTATAGGAGATTTTAATAGCCTTGATTTTGATAAAAAATATGATGTGATTACCTTTTGGGGAGTTCTTGAACACCTCTATGATCCAATTTTAGCTTTGAGTAAAGCAAATCAGATGTTACATAAAGGTGGGCTTCTCATTTTTGAAGTTCCATCTGCCGACAGCTTCATAGGTGAATATTTAAAGAAATACAATTTCTCTCCTACTAGATATATAGAAAGCGGTAGGCATAATATCTTCTTTTCTCGTAAGTTGATTAAAAAAGTTGCAGAAGAAGAAGGCTTAGAGGTTGAACTTATTGAATCTAACGGTCTTGATATACAAACAATAATCCTCGAAGAATTTGATGAAACTATCACTGATAAGATTATAAATATCCAAGATATTCTGAATGATTTATTATTAGGAGATCATTACAGAGTATTCTTAAGGAAAAAATAAATCTTAAGTTGTTTTGTAAGTTCAAGAGAGATAATTTCAATTTATACTTTTGATATAAGTAAATTTCAAAAGAAATTAAGTAATATTTTTTAAGTTTCAAATTTATTAACTTTAGATGAATAGTACATTTAAAATAACTAAAGACTTAGAGGAAGATATCAATTCTATTTTGTCTAGCTTTCATGGAAAGAAATTAGTTCAATTCTATTCTGATAAGTTTAATGTCCCAGAAGAAGTTTGTTCTCAATACATAAAGCAAAAGCTTGCAAGAAATTATAGTGTAAAGTCTTTGGAATATATTCCAATAATGCGTAAATATTGTTTCATCTTGTCTTCCTTGCAATACGTTATTTTTTTAATATTGGTATTAGTTCTCTCTAAGAAGATAGGCTCACATAAGAAAAAATTTACTCTTCTAATTGATGATATTCAAAGTAGTAACGAATTTAATCGATGGCAGAGTCTAGAAAATAAATTTACTGAAAAAGAAACTGTTTATATAACTAGATTCTCATCGAAAGATAAATCAACTAAAAATAATATTTTTAACCATCGCAATCTACGTGATTACGATAGAACTTCTCTTTTGAATATAGGAATAAAAGATTTATTTAGAGATATTATTTTTTTAAGTAAATTATCTTTGCGGTTAAAAATGAATTTTTTTCATATACATATTCACTTTGTAAATGATTTCTTATATTACGGTACTCTTTTTAGAGAGTGCATCGCAGAATACATGATTCAAGACAGAAATCTAGGCAGGACAAATGCTTTAAAAAATTACTTATTTAAATTATCTGGAGGAGCTATATCATCTTGCATACAAAAAAATATAGTTCAGCATAATGGCAATGCCTTATTTTATGATGTAGACATATTCTTTGCTTACGGAAACAGAACTTCAGAAGATATAATGAATTTAGGTGCAAGAATAGATAGATTAAAGCCTATAGGCTCTTTTGCATTTATGAATTCTTCACATGTATCAGATAACAATAAAAGAATAGATAGAATTGACATCCTTTATATTGGCATAAATGCTATCAATTCCAAAAAAACTGATTGGTCAGGATATTATAAATCTGTGGAATGGTTAGCAAAATTTTCAAGACAAAATCCGCATTTAAATATCTTTATTAAGCATCATCCAAGTTGGAATGAAGATAAAAAAGAACAAGTTATTATTCAAGATACCGCAATTAAGTATTTAAATAAGAATCTAGATAGTTATCAAGCAGCCAATAATTCAACTTTTATTGTTACTTATGGTTCAAGTATGGGATATGAGTTAATAGGTTATGATTTTAATGTAATCTTTTTAGACCCAACAAATAATAATCCTTTTATTAATAATTTCGTTCGCGATGATAAAAATGTAATTAATGATTATAAGAGTATGGAGTTTTTATTGGATAATATTGAAATATTTGAAGAGAAGAAAAAATCTCTCAATCAGTCTGATTATTGTCATCAAAACAAGGAAATTTCAGATAGTATTTACCAGACCTTTTATAGTTACAGGTCTTTAAATTAATTATTATTTAGATAATGTTATGAAAAACTTTAAAATCTGGAAAAATACATCTGCCTTAGATGACTATAGTGACGGTCTCAATTTTACGAATGATAAGCAGAAGGCGGATATTATTTTACTAGGAAGTAGAAGTATTGATATTAGTCAATTTCCAAATTTAAAAGGAATTTTCCGAGCAGGCGTTGGAAAAGATAATGTACCCTTTCAAGAATGCAATAATAGAAAAATATATATAGAGTTCCCCTCAGAAAAGACTACAAATATATTATTTGAAGAGACTTCTAATTATACGGTTTCGCTGATTCTTCGTATGCTCTATCTATCTCCTGACATTAACCCACCTTGGAAAAAGAACCCTAGAAAGAGTCTAGAGAAAAAAAACGCCTTAATTGTTGGAACTGGCAACATAGGATCAAGAGTTAAGTATAAATTAGCTCACTTAATGCAAGTAGTCTCTTATGACATTATGGAAAACGAAGCAGAAGAGCTTGAGTCTTTAATTAAAAAAGCAGATGTAATAAGTCTGCATATACCGAACATGCCTGAGAATGATAATTTTATGGATAAGCAAAAACTTAACTGGATGAAACATGGAGCTATATTAATTAATACAGCTAGAGCAAATTTAGTAAACGAAGAGGCTTTATATGAATCTATTTCTAAAGGTAATATAAAAGCTGCATTTGATGTGTTTTGGAACGAACCTTACAGTGGGAAATTGACTAAATTTTATCCTGATTCTTTTTATATGTCTCCGCATATAGCTAGTTCTTCAGAAGACTTTTTCTTAGGTTGCAGGAATGATTTAGACAGAATGAACCGACTTTTATCAAAGTGAAAACTTTTACTTTAGATTTAGAAGAATTTTCTGAATCCGAATCTAAAACATTTGATCTTTGTATTATAGGTTCAGGCCCTGCAGGTATATCACTGGCATCAAAATTCATTGGCACAAATATAAATGTTGCTATTTTAGAATCAGGCATGACAGGCATCAGTGAAAGACATGACAAATTGAATGAAGCTTATAGCATTGGAGAGCGTGAAATTGACTCTATTAATTCTAGGTCAAGACAATATGGAGGGGCTATGCAACTTTGGGCAGGTACTTCAGCACCCTTTTCAGAAATTGAACTGTTAGATCGTAAAGAGATAGGTATCTCGGGCTGGCCAATAACTTGGAAAGAGCTCGTTCCATTTTATAAAGAAGCCGCAGCATTGCTTGATATAAGGTGGAGTCTTTTTTTTCAACCCTACCAGGACCTAAAAACTCAAATGAGCGATGCCTTTCCTAATTTAATTGGAACAATCCTAAGATCTAACAATTATTTTCAGGCTAAAAATATTGATTTAACTAAATCTTTAGACGAGAAGTTCAGTAAAGCCTCAAATATTAATTTTTTTACTAATGCAACAGTTATAGATTTTAAATTTGAAGAGGGCAATTTATCGCATGCCATAACTAAAACGATAAATGGAAAGAAGGTTAACATGAGTGCTAAATACTTCGTGCTTTGTAATGGAGCACTCGAAGCAACAAGACTTTTACTAACTTCTAGGCTTTTCAAGAATAATCTTCCCCACAACCTTGGTAAAAACTTTATGTCCCATCCATCATTTACCGATTTAGCAAACGTTCACTTCAATAAAAATAAAAGGAAATGGGTCAACAAAACTAAACTTCATACCAAAGTTGATTTTGAATTGAACTTTGTAGAGCAAAATTTACAAAAAGTTCTTAGACATAACATACATATGGCACCTAACTACGTTAAAAGTAAAAACTTGGTTTTAGCAAGCTCAAGAATAAATAAAAAACAGAATCAAGATGACATTAATAAACTTCCATTGAATTCGTTATTTTTTAGGCTATGGGATATTTTCTGTCGAATTTTAGGAAAAAGGGCTTGGTCCAATACTTGGAATGTATCTATAGGAATTGAACAAGAACCAATAGAAGACAGGTCTATAAGTCTTTCTGATGAGAAAGATGAGTTAGGTATAAATAAGCTAAAATTAGATGGCGGCGATATTTCTCAATTAGAAAAGAGAACAATTTCTGCTGCCCTTTCTGGATTGGATAAAGCCCTAAGAGAGAATAGTGTTGGAGAGCTTATTCTTTCAGACAATTATCTTTCTGGTGCATATCTTGGTAGACAAGATGCAATTAATCACCACATAGGAACTATTAAAATGGGTTTGACCAGCGATGAAGGGGTTGTTGACAATAATCTAAAAGTTTTTGAGTATCAGAATTTGTATGTTTGTAGCAGTGCAGTTTTTCCTACTTCATCTAATGCAAATCCAACTTTTACNATAGTTGCCTTGTCTTTGAGGTTAGGNAATATGCTAAAAAAAGTCTTATAGAACATCACTAATTAGTAAATTTAAANATAATGAACAAATATTTTTTTAAAAAAGTAAAATAAACAACCTATATTCTATTCATTAGCTTTAATTCAATNTTAGAAATCTNAAATGAAAAGTTTTTTCTTATCAATTTTAATTATTTTTNTTCTTATATTTTTTATATTATTAGTGTTTCTTTCTCAGCCTCAATTGAGGCACGTGACTTTCACAGGCTTAGTTCAATTNCCTGAGTTTGCAACTATGCAAGCAATGAAAGGAGGCTTAATTACCAGAGATTTTGATAGAGTTATACCATGGCTTGATAGACAACAGCAGCTAACAAGTTATTACGGAAGAACAAAAAATAAGATGACACCAGGCCTTCTTGAGAATATCCGACAGGCNTATAAAACCGCAGTTCTAAAAGAAGAAAGAGAAAGGTTTATTCCTCTTTTAGAGAATGCTTATGAATTAAATCCTGAAAATATAGATCTAAACCTTATGTTNGCAAGTGCTAATCAATATTCAAATCCAAAGAAATCACTAGAATATCTAGAGAAAGCAAAATTAATTCTNCCGTCTGATCAAAGGATTTATCATTTAGCTAATATAATTTTATTTTATTCTGAGGATAATGAGGAAAAGATAAGATGGTGCAAGGAATATCTCAGTAACCAGTTTGGTGATTATGCTGGCAACAAAAGTTCTACACTACTTGGGGTTGGATATCGCAGGTTAGCCTTTGAATTTTTAGAAGATGACACAAGAAAATTATATTTAAATGAAGGTGTAANATTGGGTGAAAGACTGGAATATGAATTTACTTTAGATGGCCAACAAAATATNAAAATCCCTTCTCTAAGAGTAGCAAATGGNGGAGGTGTTGAAATACTTGTTCATGGTATAAGCTTCTTCTCCCAAGGTAGGTTAATCAAATCATATGATAATAAATCGATATTACTATTCCCAGAAACAGGATATTTAGTTGAAGGTAAAGTAATATCAACTAATATTTATGGAGAAAATATATATTTTGATTTTCTGTCNGAAGATGAAATTATCTCGGACAAGATATTAGTAGATTTAACTATAGGTAAATTGCCTATTAATAATCTATCATCTTGTAGTTCGTAAAATGCCTTATAAACACCGAAAGAAAATAGGTTTATCAATCTTCCTAATAATAGTTATTTCTATCTTTTTTGGATCTTTTAATTCTATTATTATTTTATGGAAGTCAGTTTACACTGAAGAAGGTCAATCAATTAATGCCTATAATTCTTTAGAATTAGATATATTTGGCAGTCTTGAGAGGTCTATAAAAAGTATATTTCCGCCAAGTGACACCCAAACACCAAAAGTCTTCTTATANATTGGNGAAAAAAANCAGAAACATTTACTTTCTTCTCTTCCNTATTCAAAAAATAATTGGGTAAAAGGCTTAATTCTTGATGGAGGTAAATTAAAAAANATNAGTGTAAAGCATAGAGGNGATAATCCAAATAATTGGTTACATGATAAGAAGTCTTGGAGAGTAAAAAGAAAAAAGAGTGATTTAGATGAAGGCATTAGAGTATTTAACTACTCTTTGCCAAGAGACACTTCCTTAGTTAANACTTATATGGGCTACTTCATAGCTAAAAAGATGAATATTCCAGTTCCTGAATTCCAATTTGTAGAGCTTTACGTGAATGATGTCTATGAAGGTCTTTATTTAGAAACTCAGCACATTGACGAAAACTTTCTACGCATGAACAATACAATGCCCGTAAACATATATAAGGGTACNCCATCNAGAACCGACAAGCCTATCAATCTGGATAATGATCTTTTTAATAACCCACATTTATGGGATAANAGGTCTATTTTTAATGCAAGAGATCCTAATGACTACTTTGATATCAATAAATTGTTAGTTCTCACCAGATCAGCCGTGAACAGTCCAAAAGATATGTCTGAGCTAGAACAAATGGCAGAAATCAAGGAATGGGCTAAATTTTCTGCATACGAGACATTAATGCAGTCTTGGCATAATTATGAAAAAAANAATATGTACCTCATAAGTGACCCATGGACCGGCCAGATTTACCCCATAGCATATGACACTATCTTCAATGATACAAAATCAAGGTTAGTNGTTGATGAACCAGTTTATATGGATAACGGAGCTCATGCTTTAATGGAAGTATACTTGAANAATTCTAACTTTCTTTATGAAAAATATAAGATTATGAATGAACTGATCAATATGGAATTCTATAGCGATATAAAAAAGGAAGTTAATAGGGTATATGACTTAATCAATCAATCTTGGCAGGATGATCCTTCACATGTTCAGTTTGTTCTTACAAATGAGTTTGAAAGAAAGTTATTTTTTAATGGCAACATGGATAAAGAAATAACTAAACTTTTAGAAAGAATTGATTTTATAGAAGAAAATATCANCAAGAAGCTTGCTAACCAAGACCANTCTTATTGGTCTCAGTATGGAGATACATTGGATTTCGTTATTAATTCTTATAATCCTGTTTCAAAAATTAGATTATGTTTGGATAATGAAATATTTCTAGATTCCCTATTGTTAGAANCTGAAGAGAGAAATTTTTTNGGTCTACGAGACGGGGAAGGTTGTTATAGCTTTGAAATTATAATGAACTCCAATAGAGTAAAGCACCAACAAAACAGATCAAGAATTACTACATTNTTTGCCTCTTCTGGATTTAATATTAGCCCNACACTTTATAACTTTACAGTTACCCAAGGTGNAAAGATAAAAGAACTTTATGCAAAACATTTAGGCAGNGATACTTTTGTAGAAGTAGAAAATAATTCAATAAAAAAAAGATATAGCAAGGCAATGCATAACCANCCTATTGGAGAAGAAGGTNATNCAGAGGTTATAACTTGGCAGGGTGATATTTATATTAATGAATTATTAATTGTAAATGAACCTNTAAAGATATTACCAGGAACTAATGTATATCTAAGCCCTGAAGCTTCTATAATTTTCAAAAATAATGTCCAATCGATAGGTGAAGAAGATAAAAAAATTAGATTTCTTCAATCTGAAGATAAACCTTGGGGCATCATTGCCTTATTTGGAGAAAANACTAATGGTTCATTTTTTGAATACACTTCAATTTCTGGAGGAAGTGGAGGTCATATAGGTGGCTACGAGTTTACTGGAATGTTTTCAATTTATTCATCGCAAGATATAAAACTATCTAAAGTAGATATATCAAATAATTCAAAATATGACGATTTAATACATATTTTATACTCAAAGGGGATTGAACTTACAAATTCAAATATCTTCGACGCACGTTCAGATGCCATTGATATAGATATATCAGAAATGAATATAAATAATTGTAATTTTTATAACTCAGGAAATGATGCTATTGACTCAATGACCTCGAAAGTATCGATTTCAAATACAAGAATAAGCAAGGCTGGAGATAAAGGTTTATCAGCTGGAGAAAACTCTGAAGTCCTTGTTACAAAACTTATCTTCGATGAAACAAATATAGGAATTCAATCCAAAGATGGAACNCAGGTACGTGTATTTGATAGCGTATTTAAAGATAATGTCATGCAATTAGATGCTTACCAGAAAAATTGGCGTTACGGCGACGGAGGAAAAATCGAAGTTTCAAATTCTACATTTGAAGGTAAAGAAAACAGGATAGATGCAAAAAATAAGTCGAAAATTATAATCACAGACAGCTCGTTTAACGGAGGGTTTTCTGATCTTGAATCTAAGAAAGTCATAATGAACAATAATAGGCGAATTTATTAATTTTTATGAATGATCTTCAAGAAAAAAGAATACAAGAATTTTCAAGATATGAATTTAAATATATCTTGAATAAGAGACTTAGAGACCAAGTTGAGAATCAGATACAGCATTTCATGAAATATGATGGCTATGTTCATCCAGAATTTAACAATTCGTATTTTGTAAGATCATTATATTATGACGGTCCAACTTCTTTTAATTTTTATGAAAAAATAGACGGAGTAAAAAAAAGAAAGAAATTTAGGCTACGAACCTATGATAAAAAAATAGAAGATTCAATTCTATTTCTGGAGCAAAAAGGAAGAAATGTAAATAGGGTGTTTAAGCATAGGACTCAAATAGAAGAGTCTGATATTGATAATTTTTATCATGCAAAAGATTATGAAAACATAGTACATAAGTATAATGATCTTAAAATCATAAATGAGTTTATTTCTGATACGATGAAAAAAAGGATATCACCAGTTGTGTTGGTAGATTATTTAAGGCGACCTTATGTAAGTGACTATGATATGAATTTTAGAGTCACTTTTGATAGCCATATTATGGCAAAACCTTCATATACTCTTTTCCCTGATGATAAAGGCTTTTATCATTGTTTGCCTGGATACACTATATTAGAAGTAAAGTTTTTTAGAAAAATACCCGCTTGGTTTCATAAATTACTCTTAGTCTATAATCTAGAGAGAGTTTCAGTTTCAAAATTTGTATTAGGAATGAAAGCTAGCGGAATCGCAGTTGATTTATCATAAGGAAAAAATATGGATGCTACACAAGAAATTTTAAATATTGCCGGGATGTCTCAAATTTATTCTCAATTTGATGTCTTAATAAACCTTTCTCTTTCTATAGTTCTGGGCCTTTTTATAAGTTATGTTTATAAGTACACTCACAAAGGTGTAAGTTATTCGCAATCTTTCATGCTAACAATTGTTTTCGTTACAATTATAGTGGCTATGGTGATGATGATCATAGGGAATAATATTGCAAGAGCATTCGCTCTTGTAGGAGCCTTGTCTATAATAAGATTCAGAACTGTTATTAAGGATACTAAAGACACTGCCTTTGTCTTTTTGGCCCTTGCAGCAGGAATGGCTTCTGGAACAGCTAGCCACTTCTTAGCTATTGCTGGAACCTTAGTAACTTCTATAGTTGCTTACATACTCTACACTACAAATTATGGATCTATATATAGTAGTGAATTTATCTTAAGGTTCCGATTAAGCCAAGATGGCTCTGTAGGCGAACCTGAGTATGTTGAAGTCCTCAATAAATATGCCCAAACGGCAAATCTATTACACATAGAACCTTCTGGAGATTCTTTGTCGTCGAGAATGACATTTGATGTCATGATGAGAAAGGATATGACGCCAGAGGAAATGAGCACAGAGTTGTCAAACCTAGATGAAGTTAGTGAACTTATTATTGTCGCTTCAGAACACGACATCGATTATTAAAAAGAATTAATAAACAGATTCCGTTTATGAAGAGCTTTCAAGATTTATATCATTATCAGCTTGAATATAATGTAGAGAGAATGCCTTATGTTGGAGATTTTAAGTGTAATCCTTATTCTTTTTTGAAAGCTAGATACTATATGTTTTTTTCGACACTGATAGTCTTTTTTTTGCAAAAGACCTCAATACACCCTAATAACATTACTAAGTTATATATATTTAGCGGTTTTTTGTCTGCAACTCTTCTAGCAGTACCAATAAGTGAAGCACATTATTTTGCTATTTTTTTAATTTTTTCTAAAGGCATACTCGATTGGGCAGATGGCTTTTTTGCAAGATTGAAGGGGAAAGCGTCTTTAACTGGTCACGTTTTAGATATTTATGGAGCGAATATAAATTCTATAACTTTTATTGTCTCCTTAGGTATTTATGAATATTTCTATTTTAATGAAAGTATCTTTTTTCTTATGACTTTATTTATCTATCCCTTTTGTTATGGAACGTTGTTAACAAAATTTTCTAACCAATATATCCTTGAAAGTATAAATTCTAAAAGCTTTAAGAGTCATGTAGGTACAACTAAACCTGCCAAGTCTATAAAAGAAAGCCATAGAGGTGCTTTTAATTTCTTTTCTGTATTTCTTGATGATCGTTCTAGGACAATAGATTTTGTTTTATTATTAATAGTTATAGAACATTTTAATGGTCCTGCCCTGAGTTGGTTGTTTTATGTTGGTGTAAATTTAAAATGGATTGCACTTTGGATAGGATCTTTTATTTTTTCCTCCAAGATAAATTATACGGATGATGTCTTATCTACTAAGCTAAATGAAATAAAGAATGGGTGATGCTGGTTTTGAGGGCGTTTTAGAGGTCTTTGAATTAGAAAATAAGCATGTTTACTGTCCTCATTTCGATGAAGAGCTTTTATATGGCCTTGTTAAGAGAGGAGCTAATGTATGGGTAGATGAACATAGTAATTATAGAGTCTTAGCTAAGAAAAATTTTTTAGAATTCAAGGATAATATAAATGATATGAATAACCTTCCAAATTTTTTTGACTATTCAATAGCTCTTGATTACAAAATAAATCTACAGGACAAGACTAACTCAATGCCTATTAATCAAAGAATAATCTTATTGGAAGGAATTTTAAGGTTGTTTAAATGGAATCTTTTCAATAAAAGGAATTACAAAACTAACGAAGTCTCAACTTATTCTGTCGCTCCATCTTTTAAAAATGTTAAATTAGTGATTCCTGAAATTTTAAATAGACCATCTGTAGAGCGCTATTGGTCTTTGCACTCTATGAACCCTTTAATAAGTTTAAAATTATTTACAACATGGACGATTATTAAAAGCCACTCACTTCGTAAGTTATTCATTGATAAAATTATAGTAATCAAGTGATAAGTAGTTTAATAAGAGCTAATGCCAACGAGAGCGGAATTTTTCTTACTCTAATTTACGATTTAGAATACAAGCCTGTTTATATAAAGAAGTCTGCTTCTGAAACAGCCTCAATAAAGAAATTAAAAAATGAGATTAGAGGAGTCACTTGGTATCATGAAAATTCAGGAATTAATCAGATTTCTAAGATCACAGAACTCTCTAGATATTATTCAGTACTGTTCAATTTTTTCAATGGAAAGAAAGCTAACTTTAGGGATGGTTATTGGCTTAATAGATCCTATATAGAAAGAGCTGTTGAAGGGTATTGTGAGATTTGGTCAAAACTATTAAAAACTGAAATAGTTATTCATGGTGATTATTCTATTGATAATATTATCTTCAGAGAAGATGGTCTAATTATAATTGATTGGGAGCATTTCACACCCTCGAATATTCCAAAAGGGTTTGATGCTTTAAATCTAATATATGAACAGATTTATATACTCTCATTAAAACAAAAAATAAGCTCAAAAGTTATCTGCCATGCCAATGAAATGTTAAAGAGTTTAAAAATTAACGATTGCTTAGATAAAAAGTTTTTTAATGCTCCTTTGGATACAATGCAAGAATATTTATCAGATAATAGTCAAATATGGGGGAAACAACTTAATAAGCTACCTGTAATGAAATTCAATAAATTAGAATGTAATAATTTAGATTCTAAAATAAACTTACGAACTAATTAAAAGACCTTCTTTCAGAATTAAACCTTGTATTGAGAAGTTTAACTCTAAAGACAAGATAAAGACGATATACCTTTAATGATTAAAAAGGATCAAAAAAAGATAGTAAAAATCTTAGACACAAAATCAACGTTTGTTTTTGATTTTGACGGTGTTCTGGCAGATTCTGTAAATATTAAAACCTTAGCATTTTATGAATTATATAAAGAATATGGCGAGTCTATATCAAGTAAAGTCGTTGAGCATCATCAAGCTAATGGAGGCATGTCAAGATTCGATAAATTCAAATACTACCATGGTAATTTTTTAAATATGGACTTAAGGGAGAGTGATATTGAAGAGCTTTCTACCAAATTCTCGAGTCTGGTTAAAGAATCTGTTATTAAGTCTCCAGAAATAAGAGGAGCAGAAGAATTTCTCAAAAAAAATTATCTAAATGAAAAGCTTTTCTTTATAAATTCAGCCACTCCAGAGTCAGAAATTAAAGAGATAATTAAGTGCCGCAATATGGATCACTACTTTACTCAAGTGTTTGGTTCGCCTAAATCTAAATTAGATAATCTAAGAGCTATATTGTCTAGGTATAATATCGACATAACTCAAATAGTTTTTTTTGGTGATGCTTTATCTGATTTTGATGCTGCCAATAAATTAGGTTGTATGTTTGTGGGAATAGGACAACATATAGAAGACATTCTTTCTTCCCGTTTACCTGTTCCTGTAGGTCAAAATTACCTACTAAAAGATTTTAAAGAATTACTATAAAAATTAGTAGAATTAATATATGAAACTTTTAAAAGACACTTTCAAGGACAAGACCGTTCTAATTACGGGCCATACTGGTTTTAAAGGGAGTTGGCTCTCGATTTGGCTACACAGTCTAGGCGCAAAGGTTATAGGTTGCTCCTCTGATATACCTAGTGAACCTTCAAATTTTATTGTTTCTAAATTAGAAAATTTTATTGAAGATATAAGGTTAGATATTAGAGATATTAACTCTTTAAAAGATTGTATAAGGATTGCCAAGCCTGATTTTGTATTTCATTTAGCAGCTCAGTCCTTAGTGCGTACATCATACACCAACCCATTAGATACTTTAGGTATAAACGCAATCGGTACCGCAAATGTCTTGGAGTCATTGCGTGAATTAGAAAAGGAATCCATTGCCATAATGATCACAAGCGATAAAGCATATGATAATGTTGAATGGTCTTGGGGGTATAGAGAAACAGATAAGTTGGGAGGTAAAGATCCCTATAGTGCTTCAAAGGGGATGGCAGAACTTGCTATAAGATCTTACATTGAATCTTATTTCCAAAAGGAAGAAACAAATGTTCGAATAGGTATAGCTCGTGCTGGAAATGTCATTGGAGGAGGTGACTGGGCTAAAGATAGAATAATACCCGACTGTATTAGAGCCTGGTCAGAAGGAAAAACAGTAGAAATTAGAAACCCTGTTGCTACACGTCCATGGCAACATGTTTTAGAACCTTTAAGCGGTTATCTTCTTTTAGCATGTAATCTTGCATTATCAGTAAAAAATCATGGAGAGCCGTATAATTTTGGACCTTCTTCAAAAAATAATTATTCTGTTGGACAGCTTATAAATGAAATAAAAAAATCTTGGAATAAAGCTAATTGGAAAGATGTCTCAGAAAATGAGGGCCAACTCTACGAAGCGGGCTTACTAAAATTAAATTGCGATAAAGCTTTATTTGATCTTAATTGGCAACCCACTCTAAATTTTAAAGAAACAGTTAACATGACTGCTGACTGGTATAAACATCATTTTCAAGATAATGAATCCTCCATGTATGAATTTTCTATTTCTCAGATTGAAGATTATGTAAGGATTGCTCAGTCAAAAGACATTAGTTGGTCTAAAGATGATTAAAGACGTGCTACTAACTCCACTGGATATAATAGAAGTTCCTAATGGCAGGGTTTTTCATGCATTAAAAAATTTTGATGCAGGATATAATCAGTTTGGAGAGGCTTATTTTTCTGAGATAGAACCAGGCAAAGTTAAGGCTTGGAAAAGGCATCGGCTTATGACATTAAATTTAGTAGTACCGATTGGAGAAGTAAGATTTGTATTGCTAGATGATCGCTTAGATGGACATAAAGAATATGATGCATATTATTTATCTCAGCAAGAGTATTCTCGTTTAACTATACCTCCTATGGTTTGGGTAGGTTTTCAAGGGTTGTCTAAGACTAACTCTCTCGTATTAAATATTGCTGACCTGACTCATGACCCCGAAGAGGTAGATAGAAAGGAGCTAAGTGAAATAGAATTTGATTGGAGTAAGTAAGATATGAAAGTGATTATTTTAGCTGGTGGTTTTGGAACAAGATTATCAGAATATACAGAGAGTATTCCTAAGCCAATGGTAAAAATAGGAGGAAAACCCATGCTTTGGCACATAATGAATACGTATTCAAACTTTGGACACAAAGATTTTTATATTGCATTGGGTTACAAAGCAGAAAATATAAAAGATTATTTTTTAAAATACAGAGAACTTAATTCTGACTTCACTATAGATCTTGATAAAGGGAAATTAACTACACACCAAAAACATAGTGTTGATTGGAGGGTTACTCTCGTTGACACTGGTTTAAATTCAATGACTGGAGGTCGAGTTAAGAGAATGAAAGATTATATTGGAAAAGAAACTTTCATGCTGACTTATGGAGATGGTTTAGCAGATATAAATATTAATGACTTGCTCTCTTTTCATAAAAAACATGGAAAAATGGTAACTGTAACTGCAGTTCACCCTGGAGCTAGATTTGGAGAGTTAGATATAGACGGTGAAGTCGTTACTTCGTTCAAAGAAAAACCTCAACTGGCTCAAGGATGGATTAATGGAGGTTTTTTTGTTGTAGAGCCCGAATTTTTTGATTTGATTACTGATGATTCAACAATTCTTGAAAAGGATCCCCTAGAAAGTGTTGCTGAAATGGGGGAACTAAGATCGTTCAAGCACGAAGGATTTTGGAAATGCATGGATACCAAAAGAGATAGAGATTTTCTTGAAGAAATGTGGAAAAGCGGTAAACCTTTATGGTGACATAAATTATGTCTAAAAATTTATTAATAGTTGGTGGTACAGGTTTTATTGGTAAGCACTTAGCCTTTAATGCTATAAAAAAAGGTTTTAATACGCAGATTCTTTCATTTAATGAACAACCAGCAAAGAATAGACTAGAAGGTGCAAATTATATTTCCTGCGACGTTAGTAATTATCTTGAACTAAAAGAGAAGATACCAAAACAAATTGAATATGTAGTTAATTTATCAGGCTATATTGATCATTCTAATTTCAAAGAAGGAGGAAGTAATACAATCGATACTCATTTTGGGGGAACTCAGAATATTTTAAAACTTATAGACTGGAAGAATTTAAAACGCTTTATTCAAATTGGTAGTAGTGATGAATATGGAAATAATCCCGCTCCTCAGAAAGAAGATATGCCATCAAAACCTATCTCACCATATTCTTTTAGTAAATCTGCATCCACTGAACTTTTACAAATGCTAAATAGAAATGAATCATTTCCTGCAGTAATACTTAGATTTTTTTTAGTTTTCGGTCCTGGACAAGATAAAAAAAGGTTCATTCCCCAGATTATTGAAGGATGTCTCTCTAATTCAACGTTTCCTGTTTCAGATGGTGATCAATTAAGAGATTTTTGTTATGTAGAAAATATTATTGATGGGATATTTCTAAGCATGGAAGTAGATGATGCTAACGGACATATAATTAATCTTGGATCCGGTATTCCGATGACAATTCGTAACGTGATTAATTTTATTAAAAAAGATATTGGTCTTGGAAGACCTGATTTTGGAAAGATACCTTATCGTCCTGATGAAAATATGAGATTGTATGCTGATATTTCTAAGGCAAAGAAATTACTGGGTTGGAAAGAAAAAATAAGCTTCGAAGAAGGCATAAGGAATACTATAGATTTCTATAAAGAAAAATAAATCAAATGGACGTAAAACCTTTGGTAAGTGTAATTATGAATTGCCATAATGGCGATCGTTTTTTGAAAGAAGCTATAGATTCAGTTTATAGCCAGATTTACCAAAACTGGGAGATAATTTTTTGGGATAATGTATCAACAGATAAAAGTGCTTCTATAGTGGCACTTTATGACCACAAAGTTAAATATTTCTTAGCTGACGAGAAGACTTCTCTAGGGGAAGCTAGGAATTTAGCTCTCAATAAGGCTATTGGTAAATATATTTGTTTCTTAGATTGTGATGATATATACCTACCTAATAAATTGGAGAAACAAGTTAACATGATGGAAGAAAGTAATTATCCTCTAGCGTACGGCAGTGCTTTAATAATTGATGAGAATAATAATAAGATTAAAAAATTTACAGCAAAAAATAAAAGTGGTTTTAATTTTAACAATCTCTTAAATTATTATGAGATTAACATGCAGAGTGTTATTTTGCGGAAGACATATCTAGATGATAAAAATCTTAATTTCCAGACAAACTTCCAATATAACCCTGATTATAATTTATTTATGCAAATATGTGCTGAGAACGAGATCGGAGTTGAAAAAGAGTGTATTGTTAAATATAGAGTTTTAGACAATTCTTTATCGTCTACTACTTTAAATCTAGTAGGTCCAGAAATTCGTTTAACTCTTGATAGCTTATTAACAAGCTATCCATATATAGAAAAAAAATTTAAAAAAGAGTTAAACCAAGCTTATGGAAAATCATTATATTACGATTCAATAGCTGCTATTCATGAAAAAGACTTTAAAAGAGCTCAGATATTACTAAAAAAATTAATATCTACAACTCCTGTTTCTGTTTTAAAGTTTATGTATATGGGCTTATTTCTAATATTATTTTTACCATTGCCTAGTAAAATTGTTTTAAAGTTTTTAAATAGGAATGTTTAATAACCTAGAGAAATTTTTTGTAAAAGGGTTAATAATAAAAATATAAAACCGTGATAAGTTTTGATTAGCAGCTATGCAAGGTTACCCAATAAATTAGTTTAAATTTTAAATAGATTATGCGACGTTTATTTGACTTATTATCAGTATTCTTTATTTTCCTTTTTGCCTTCATTCCATTAATTATAATTTCCATTTCAGTAAAATTAACTTCCCGAGGACCTATTCTTTTTTGGTCTAAACGAGTAGGTCGTAATGAAGAACTATTCTTAATGCCTAAATTCAGAACCATGAATATTGATGCACCTAATATAGCTACTCACCTTTTAAAAAATCCGGAAAGATTTATTACTCCCATAGGAAATTTTCTTAGGCGTAGTAGCCTTGATGAATTACCACAATTATATTCCGTATTACTAGGCCATATGAGCTTAGTAGGTCCAAGACCTGCACTATTTAATCAATATGATCTTATTGAACTTAGAAATATCAAGGGAATAGATAAACTAAAACCTGGTATTACTGGTTGGGCACAAGTTAACGGCAGGGACGAGCTATCTATTGCTGATAAGGTCAAATATGAAGAAGAATATTTATCTAAAGCTTCTTTTAGTTTTGATATCTACATTATTTGTCTCACCATAATTAATGCTGTTAGGAAAGAGGGTATTACTCATTAAAAATAGCAATAATTAAAGATAACTATCACATGGTGTATGTTTGCTTATTGAAGTTAAGAAATAGATCTAGCTACGTCAATTAATGTTTAATAATAGTAATCCATATACCATTCAATAAATTTTTTAATCCCAACTTCTATAGATATCTTAGGTTTGTAATTTACCGCTTCGAATAATTCAGATATATCGGCATGAGTACTTTTTACATCGCCTGGTTGCATTTTTCTAAAATTAAGATCAGCTTTTAGATCTAAACTCTCTTCAAGAATCTCTATAAAACGTGTAAGTTTAACTGGATTTCCGGCACCAATATTATAAATACTGTAAGGAGCTGAACTAGAATCTGCCTCTAAATGAGAAGAAATTGAATTCTCAATGGGAGTAGGAATTATGTCTTTGATCCTTGTAACACCTTCTATGATATCATCAACATAAGTAAAGTCTCGACTCATCTCACCATTATTATTTACATCTATAGTTTTTCCACTGGTTAATTTCTCAGTAAAAATATATAAAGCCATATCTGGCCTTCCCCATGGACCGTATACTGTAAAGAATCTAAGACCTGTAGTGGGTATGTTGTATAAGTGTGAATAAGAATGTGCCATTAGCTCGTTAGATTTTTTTGTAGCTGCGTATAAAGATGCTGGATGATTTGTAGAGTGTTTAACAGAAAATGGAAACTCTTTATTTAAGCCATAGACGGAACTTGAAGACGCGTACACTAAGTGCTCTACAGCATTGTGTCTGCAACATTCTAGTATATTTAAAAATCCTTCAATATTTGAAGATATATAAGTATGGGGATTTTTTAAAGAAT
The DNA here is from genome assembly GCA_002722105.1 of Fidelibacterota bacterium. The sequence continues at coordinate 12,217 of PBKF01000051.1, read as the reverse complement.
ATCTAACACCTGCCTGTGCAGCTAAGTGAATAACCTTTTCTATTTTATTTTGTTTGAATATTTTCTTAATTTTAGCAGCATCTAATAAGTCTAATTTTTGAAATTCAAAATTATCCAAATTTTCTAAAGAACTTAGTCTATCTGTTTTGAGTTTAGGATCATAATAGTCATTAATATTATCTATACCAATTACACTCTTTCCCTCTCCGCATAGCCTTTTAACGAGGTGGTAACCAATAAAGCCTGCTGAACCTGTTATTAAATATTTCATTTATATTTTCATATTCTGAATTAGTACTTGATTTACTTTATGAACATCAAATTTTTCTTCGCAGAGCTTTCTAGATTCAATACCGAAAGATTTTCGGCACTCTTTAGTTGTGAATTTTTTCATTAATCTTGCAGTATCTACAGGATCTCTTACTTTAGCAAGAAAACCATTTCTTCCATTTAAAACAGTTTCTCTGCAGCCCGGGACATCAGTAGTCAAGACTGGTCTGCCCATAGCCATAGCCTCTAAAACACTTCTCGGCGTACCTTCGTTATAGGACAAAAGAACAAAGACACTTGATAATTTTATGGCCTCTCTTATGTCACTGAAATGACCAAGGTATTCTAGTCCAAATCTATTCTTCCACTCAGCCTTAATTTCTTCTAGGGGCACTGAATCATCATGATCGTCCGGTGAGCCTACCAATAAAGCTCTAGAGCTGGGGAATTCGCTTTTAAATAACTTAAAAGCCTCTGCAAATTCAACTAAACCCTTGGACTTCAGCAATCTAGCTGCACAAAGAAAAATCAAATTTTCTGGTAATTCAGTTTCTTCGTAATAATCTAAATTAACTCCTGAACCATTTACCCTAATAACTTTATTTTTTTTTAGAGCACCGGCTCTTAAAAATAACTTTATGTCATCTGGGTTTTGAAAAAAAACCTTATCATTGTATTTAAGAGAGAATCTAAATGAAAGAACTCCAAAAAAACATCTTAGTCTTTTAAATAATGTTTCTTTATCAAAAATATGACCCCTGCCTGTAATCATAGAATAAATACCTTTTACTCTAGCAAATCTAGAAGCAATTGAGCCTATTACAACTGATTTATGGGTATAACTAAAAACAAGATCAGGTTTTATATTATCAATCTCAATATATATGAGGTAAATACTTCTTATAAATTCTATAGGATTAATTCCTTTTCTTCTAAATGGAACTTCTCTGTAAGAAACACCTAATTCTGAGAGCTTGGTATGTTCAGAAGAGCTTATCTCTGGTGCTATTGCATAAACCTCATAACCTCTTTCTAGAAAACATTGAATAAATTCTTTTCTAAAATTGATCAAGGTATCTCCGTTACCACATATAAATATAATTGACTTTTTCTTCAAGGGTTAAATTTCCAATTTAAAGTTTCCAGATTTTTAAATCGCTATCAGCAAAAGAATTAGGTAAGACATTTTTGACATCTATAACAAGTCCTTCAGAAACTGTAAGTTCTTCAAGTCTTTGAAGAGAGATTGATGAGAAATCATCATGACAAGTGGCGATTATTGTAACTTCAGCTTTTGGTAGATCTTCAAAATCTACAAGAGAAATTTCTAATTCAGTTTTAACTTCATCTTTCAATGCCCAATGATCACATACATTCACTGACTTAACTTGCCTTTTCAAAATTTTATATATTTCAGCTGCTTTAGAATTTCTTATGTCAGGACAATTTTCTTTAAATGTAATGCCTAGGAAATTTATATTGACCTCATCCAGCTTCTTCCCTGTCATTAATAATAATTTAAATATTTCTTGGCTAATAAAATCTGGTATTGAATCATTAACCTTCCTTCCGGATAAAATAACTTGTGGATCAAATCCTAATTCCTTAGCTTTATGGGTTAAATAATAAGGATCAACCCCTACGCAATGTCCGCCAACTAAACCAGGCTTGAAGTCCAAGAAATTCCATTTCGTAGAAGCTGCCTCTAAGACATCTGAAGTTTCTAATCCCATTAATTTGAATAACATAGCCAATTCATTTATTAAGGCAATATTCAAATCCCTTTGAGTATTTTCTATTACTTTAGCAGCTTCAGCTGTTTTAATATTCTTTGCTTTATGGATTTCAGCATTTAGAACTGAAGAATAAGTATCAGATATAATTTTAAGAGAATTCTTATTAGAAGCTGAAACAATTTTATTAATATTCTCAAAGGTATGATTTTTATCTCCAGGGTTTATTCTTTCAGGGCTATAACCAACATAAAAATCTTTATTTAAGGTCAATCTAGATTCTTTTTCTAAGATAGGAATACAAATTTCCTCTGTAGTTCCAGGGTATACGGTTGATTCAAATACAATAATATTTTCCTTTTTAAGAACTTTAGAGATTGATTTGGTTGCATTCTTTAAAATGGCAAGGTCAGGATTATTAAATTTGTCTATCGGGGTTGGCACCGCAACTATATAAAAATCAGATTCTTTTAAGTCTTCAAGTGACGAAGTAAAAAATAAGTTCGAATTTTTTAGATCTTTATTTGAAACCTCATTTGTCTTGTCGTAACCTTCAGAAAGTTCTTGAATCCTTAAAGGGTTAATGTCATAAGCAGTTATCTTCTTTTTTTTACTAAAGGCTACTGCAACCTGTAAACCAACGTAACCTAAACCGACAATAGCAATTTTTCTATCTTTCATTTTCTTTTATTTTATTTATCTTTTAGCCATAACTGAAACATAAGTATATTCCATAATAATGGGCCTCTATTTGCTTTCCCTTTAACATGATCATGCCATATTTTTTGTACAGTATTAGCATTCAATAACCCTTCAGAATTTATAAGTTCTTTATTTAGCAAAGCATCTGCCCAGTCTCTTAAAGGTCCTCTTAGCCAATCGTCCAAAGGAATTCCAAATCCTTTCTTTGGTCTTTCGATCATTTTTTTAGGAATATAGTTTGATAATACCTCTCTTAAAATAAATTTAGTTTTAGAACCATTAATTTTTAGTCCAGAAGGTAAAGACCAAGCATATTTAAAAACTCTAGGATCAAGGAAAGGAGCTCGTGTTTCTAACGATACACTCATCGAGGCTCTATCAACTTTTACTAAGATATCATCGGGGAGATAGTTAATTGTATCCATAATCATTACCTTTTCTAAATCAGAATAGCTTCCGATATCCAATTTTGAATTATTTTTCCGTCCTATTTCATATGGTTGGTTTTTTTCATGAAGTATTTCAGAGGGCTTATCAGTTTGATAAATAAGATTTTCATAATACTCAGTTATGTTATCTGCTCCAATCACATTAGCGATTTTAATCAATAAACCTCCTAAATTATTTTGTTTATGACTTGAAATAGGCAGAAACTTAATTAATTTTCTAATTTCCTCAGGAGATAGACCAATTATCTTTTCAGCAAAGGACTTTCTGAGTTTAAGAGGTACATAATTTAGTTTAGGCCATGTGTTATTAACAAATCGATGCCTATTATAACCAGCAAATATTTCATCCCCACCATCTCCCGATAAAGAAACTTTTACCTTATTGGATGCTAAACTCGATAAAAGAAAAGTAGGTACTTGAGATGAATCAGCAAAGGGTTCATCATATATTTTACTCAATTTTGGAACTACTGAAAGTAGATCACTAGAAGATACGATAAGCTCTGTATGTTCAGTTCCTAAATATTTTGCAACATTAGAAGCATAGGTGCTTTCATCAAATTCCTTTTCTGTAAAACCAATTGTAAAGCTTTTAATTGGCTTGCTCGATTGCGATTGCATAATAGACAATATTAGAGAGGAATCTATTCCTCCAGATAAAAACCCTCCTAATGGGGCATCGGATATCATCTGTTCTTCTACTACCTCATTTAGTAAATTATCTAGATCTTTAACCGCTTCAGCCTTAGAAGAATATAAATTACTTTTTGAGTTGTCTAAGGTATTTTCCAAGTCCCAAAAATTTTCTTTTTTTACTTGATTTGAATTAAAAGAAATTTTTGCAATAGTGGAAGGTTCTAATTTTTTTATATTTTTATAAATTGATCTGGGGCAAGGAACATAAGAGTTTTGGAGGTACAGAGATAAAGCTTCCTTATCAATTTCTTCTATGAAACTAACATGGCTTTTTAATGCCTTCAATTCTGAGCCGAATAAGAAAATATTTCCATTCCATCCATAATAGAGCGGCTTCTCACCAAACCTATCTCTACCCAAAATTAATTCCTTTTTCCTTTTATCCCATAATGAAAAAGCAAACATCCCTCTACTCTCTTCTAAAGTCTTTTTTATTCCCCAGCTCGAGAAGGCAGCAAGAAACGTTTCAGTATCCGATGTCCCTTTCCAATGATTAATAAGATTTTGCTCTTTTAATTTCTTTCTAATTTTTAGGTGATTATAAATTTCACCATTAAAAGTTATGACGTAATTATTGCAAGCTGAATGCATAGGCTGATTACCAGTCTCGGTAAGATCTAGAATTGACAGTCTCCTATGAGAAAATCCTATTCCTTGTGATCTATCAAACCAAATACCTTCTTCATCCGGTCCTCTATGGATCAAAGAAGATGCCATAGCTTGTAAATTATTTATCCAATAATCATCAGAAAATTCTTGTCTAGACAGAAAACCAGCAATTCCACACATATTAGGATGAGTATTCTATATATCTTCGAGATTTACAAAAGCTTATTGGCTAAAATAAATACGTAAAACTAATTGATTACCTTTTTTGTATTAACTGACAAGCCCAAATATGCCCAAGGGAGTTTATTTAAAGCTTCCTTTAGTTTTGATATCTGCAGAATTTGGCTTACTATAATCAAGTCTATTAAGAAAGAAGGTGTTTCTTATTAAACAACAATCTAAATTTAAAAAATATTTGTGAGCTTTAAAAACACTCTATTATCAGTCTCTAGATTTAATAAGAAACTCATCATCTTATCAATTGATTTCCTCAGCATGTGTGCTGCAACATTTTTTGCTTTAATGATCAGTAATATCGACTTTAGTTTGATAAGCACTGAAAATCTTTTTAGATTGCTATGGCTGCCCTTTTTTAGTGTTATTTCCTTTTGGTACTTGGGTGTTTATAGTTCTATAGTTAGATATATAGACTTATCAGTAATCATAATCATAGCTAGAGCTATTTTATTTGTTTTTATTGCAAATCTATTTTTAACACTTCTCTCTTCTTATTTTTTAACATTCTGGTCTAGTGAAAATTATGAACCGCTTATTAGCTTAGAAGGATGGTTAGTAGGTTTTGTAACCTTTTCCTTTTTAGTTATTACATCGAGATTGAGTGCATACTATTATTTATCAGACAGACAGTCTGAGAAAAAGGTTGTAATTTATGGTGCTGGATCAGCTGGAATTCAATTAGCTGGAGCTTTGAGAGTAAGTTCAGAGATGCAACCTGTAGCTTTCATAGACAGAGATCCCGCGTTACATAATACTTTCTTAGGAGGAGTAAAGGTCCTTCATCCGAAGAAACTGGAAAGATTGGTAAAGAGGAACAAGGTAGACGAAGTGCTTATAGCTATACCTTCTGCTTCAAGAGCTATCTTAAGAGAATTACTCAAAGAAATAGAGGAATACTCAGTTAAAGTAAGAATACTTCCTGGTTTGGCTGAGTTAGCTCAAGGCAAAGTTCTTGTCTCTGAGCTAAAAGAGGTAGACATAACAGATTTGCTTGGAAGGTATGAAGTGGAGGCGAATCAAGAGCTATTAGATAGAAATATTAAAAATAAGACAGTTCTAATTACTGGTGCAGGAGGGTCAATTGGTTCGGAGATTGCTAGACAAGTAGTAAGAAATAAACCAAAGACATTAATACTTCTGGATTCGAATGAATACGCATTGTATGAGATAAAGAATGAGATTGAGTCGTCTCGATTCAATACACAGATAAAAACTATAATTGCTAGTGTTACTAACAAGAAAAGGATGGAAGACGTTTGTCTAAGTTTTGAAATAGACACCATCTATCATTCGGCTGCTTATAAACATGTACCTTTGGTTGAAGAGAACCCTTTCGAAGGAACCTTCAATAATATTATTGGCACTAAAGTTTGTGTAGAGGCTGCAATTAAATACAAAGTTGCAACCTTCGTTCTTATATCGACAGACAAAGCTGTTAGACCTACAAATATTATGGGAGCAACTAAGAGGTTTGCTGAAATGATTTTACAATCTTATTCTAATGATAAGAAAGCAAATAATATAACCAGGATGACTATGGTTAGGTTTGGCAATGTCTTAGGTTCTTCTGGATCAGCAATACCTTTGTTTCAAAAACAAATCAGAGAGGGAGGGCCTGTAACTGTTACAAACTCTGAGGTTACAAGGTATTTTATGTCTATTCCTGAAGCAGCTGAATTGGTTATACAGGCTGGAGCCATGGGAGAGGGGGGTGATGTTTTTGTTTTAGACATGGGAGAGTCAGTAAAAATTTTAGACTTGGCTAAAAGATTAATTAATCTAAGTGGCTTTGAAGTAAAAGATGAAAATAATCCTAAAGGTGATATAGATATAATATTTACAGGACTCAGACCCGGAGAGAAATTATATGAAGAATTATTAATAGGGGATAATATTAGTGAAACAGATCACAAACAAATCCTCAGAGCTGAAGAAGAGTTTATTTCTAAAGAAAAAATTGAAAGACTAATTGACGAAATAAAAGAAGCTGAGAAAAATAATGATGTCCTTGCTTTAAAAGAGATCTTTTCAAAGATCATACAGGGCTACGAATCAGTAGAAGAAATAGTTGATGTTATCTCGCTCCAGAATATAGAAACTTAAAATATAATAAATTGTTTACTTATATAGATAATATAGAAGACCTATCTTTTTTAAATAAAGAGCTTATTGGTAAGCCCTGTTTGGGAGTTGATACTGAGTTTAGAAGAACTTCGAAGAACAATATGAAGTTAGCTTTGCTGCAAGTAAATGATGGTGAAGAAATCTATCTCATTGATACAGTCTTAATAAGTAATCCAAACAACGAATGTGATTTCTTATTTTCGGATTCAGTCCTAAAAATTTTTCATTCATGTAAGGAAGATCTTGAAGCAATTTATTCATGGACTAATAAAATAATGGTTAATCTATTTGACACACAATTAGCAAATGCTTTACTCGATGGCGAATACTCTATTGGATATCAAGGTTTAGTTGAAGAGAAGTTAGAGATAATTTTAGATAAACATGAAACTAGATCCAATTGGATAAGGAGGCCACTATCTGACTCTCAATTAAATTATGCGGCAACAGATGTTGAGTATTTAATTCACTTGTTTAATGAGCAAGAAAAAGAATTAGTCAAATCAAATAAGATAGGTTGGCTTAATGAAGAAATAAATGCCCTTATATCTCTAATTTTTGAACCTATAAAACAAGAAGAAGCAGTAGAAATTAAGTTAACAAAAAGTGAAGAAAATAATCTGTTAAAGAAATTTAATGAGATTGTTGAAAGTGTAGCTGAAAAAGAAGCAGTTAACCCCACTTTATTATTTTCGAAGAAAAACCAAAAAGAATTTCTTAGATTGGTTCTTCATCAAGGGTTTAGAGATGCCTCGAGGTTTATTACGAATTGGAGAAAACAACTAATTAAAGCTCCGCTTGAGAAGATTCTATTAGAGAGATAGATGTTTTGGTTTTTTTACATTCTTTCTGCCTTTTGTCTGAGTTATGTGATTAGTAAAGGATTTAATAGAGGATTTATAGTTATTTATGTTTGCTTAGTAATCCTTTTAACTCCAGCTCAAATAGAAATTGGCACTTCAAATTATGCTCCTTCATTATTTACTTTCTTTTTTAATTTAGTTTTCCTTGAAGAATATTCGTTAAGAGTTTTAAGGCCTTTATTTCTAACTTTGCCTATCTCTTTATTTATACTCTGGTTATTTTTAAGGATTAAAAAAATATTCTTCTAATTTTTAGGAGATTTAAATCAATGATACCTATTGCATTTTTTCCAGCAACTAATCCAGCACATTCCCCTGGATTAAAACATAAAACATTTCCTATTAGTTCTTCCCTATATCTATGAGTATGCCCATGTAAAATTAAATCAATCTCTTTATTTTTTTCTAAGTATTCATGAATAGCATCAGGTTCGTGAAAGATAACAATATTCTTTTTTTGCAAAGATATTGAATAAGGTGGATTCTTTATATCAAAACCATTTTTTTTACATACTTCTTCAAGGCCTTTCTCGGTTCTATCATTATTGCCAAATACTCCCATCAATGGACAATTAAGTTTTGAAAATAGTTCTAGAGTATGGGGCTTGCTTATATCTCCTGTATGTATAACGATTTCAACATTTTCCTTATTAAAAATATTGATAATATCTTTAACATTTCGGATATTGTTGTGAGTATCGCTAACGACACCAACCAACATTATTGTATCTTAAGCTTTTTCTAAGATATGAATTCCGCACGCACTACCCAGTCCAATTACATGGGTAAGACCTATTTTGGCACCCTCAACTTGCCTTTCACCAGCCTCGCCTCGAAGATGAGTGCAAACTTCATATATATTAGCTATACCAGTTGCTCCTAAGGGGTGTCCTTTAGAAAGTAAGCCCCCGGAAACATTTACTGGTATTCTCCCCCCCAATTCAACTTCTCCTTCGTCTATCAGCCTTCCTGCTTCTCCATCATTACACAGACCTAAATTCTCGTAATGAAGCATCTCTGCAGTGGCAAAACAATCATGGAGTTCAACTAGATCAATATCATCTGCACCGAGTCCAGCCATTTCATAAGCTTCTTTAGCAGCTTTTCGAGTACATGAATTAACATCTGGCATAACTAAATCCCTCTCTTGATAGGGATCACTAGTAAGAACAGAGGCTTTAACTCGAACCGATCTTTCCTTTCCTAACTCTTTTGCTTTCTTTTCTGAGACAAGTACAGCTGCAGCAGCACCATCTACATTTACTGAACACATAAGTTTAGTATTAGGGTATGAAATCATCTCTGCGTTCATAACCTCTTCTAAAGGTGTCTCGATTTGGTATCTGGCTTTAGGGTTCATGGTTGAATGATGGTGGTTTTTAACTGAGATCTTTGCAAATTGTTCAAAGGTTGTTCCATATTGTCTGGAATGCTCCATACCTGCCTCTGCAAAAACTGCAGGCATTGTACCTGAACCCAGCAAGCCTTCCTTGGGGATACCTTTGCCTCCCCCAGCTCCCCCTAGTAAGCCAGTTCCCATTTGTTCAACGCCAACAGCTAGCACAACATCGTATAATCCTGCTTTAATGGATGTCCAAGCCTCTCTGAAGGCGGTTGCACCAGTAGCACAAGCATTAGAACAATTGACGACAGGTATACCTGTTTGTCCTATTTCTTGAAGGATACGTTGACCAACCATAGCATTAGCTTGACCTAAATTACCGCAATAAAAGGCTTCCATATTTTCTATAGTTAGTCCTGCATCATCTAGAGCCAGAAGAGCAGCTTCAGCTCCTAAATCTGGAACAGTCCTATCAGGGAATCTTCCAAATTTAATCATATCTACACCTAATACATATACATCACTCATACTGTTCTCCTTCAAGAAGTTGGTTTAAAGAAATAGCTAATATAAGAGTTACCGTCTGAATCTTTTCTTCCTAAAGCGTCATCAAATACTACTTCTACTGGCATATCAAATTTAATTTTGTCAGGATCAGGATCACACTCTATTAAGTTTCCTTTAATTGTTCCTCCACCATCTAAGTCAACTATTGCAGATATATAAGGTACATCTATACCTGGAAAAGATCTAAAGACAATAGAGGAAGAATATAATTTCCCTTTATTGCCAAGCTTAACTGCTTTCATGCTATCTCTTGAGAAACAGTTAGAGCAGACATTTCTCTCTCCTAAAAATATCGAGCCACATTTACTGCACTTATGTCCTTCGAGGTAAGGGTCCTTACCTTTAGGTAATTTTAAATACTCTACAACTGGTAAACTCATATTCTCCCTTTGAAATTAATTAAGTATTAGTTTTATATAAATTTCACTGCATTACAATATCTTTTGTAATGAGTTTCATAAATTCTCTAATAGGAGGCATGATAGGAGGAGCTCTCGGAGGTCCTTTGGGTGCTGTATTGGGAGCTGTTCTAGGCTCAAAATTTGGATCTAAGGGTAAGCAGTCTTTTTCTTCTAATCAGAGGAACCAGGCCGCTTTTTTTACTGCTCTCTTCGCTTGCCTTGCTAAATTAGCAAAAGCCGATGGTGTAGTAAGCAGGGAAGAGGTAGATAAGGTAGACTCATATATTAAAGAGAGATTTAACTTTCCTCCGGATCAGCGATCATTCGCTATACAAATTTTTAATCAAGCAAAGGATGATTCTCATTCTTTTCAAGATTATGCAGTTCAATTAGCTTCGATGCTATCTCAAAATGAAAACTCTTTAATTATGTTTTATGAACTGCTTTTTGAGCTAGCAATGGCTGATGGAGTCTTACACTCATCTGAAGAGCATTTACTTAAAGAAGTGCCTGAAATTTTTAACATTCGTTCTAATTTGTATGAAGAATTAAAAACAAAATTTGAAAACCAATTTTCTGATGCCTACTTGGTTTTAGGAGTAACTAGAGATATGTCTTTAATTGATATCAAGAAAGAGTATCAGAAAAAAAGAAGAGAGTTTCATCCAGATACATTAATTTCTAAAGGATTACCGGATGAGTTACTTGAAAAAGCGAAAGAAAAATTTATCCAAATTCAACAGGCGTATGAAGAAATAGAAAATCTAAAAAAATAAGATCAAGTATTTAGATTTATTTGCTTTTTTAACATATTATTAGTGAATGTCAGTTTTGATTACAGGTACGGGTTTATATACACCTAGTGAAAGAATCTCAAATGAAGAATTAGTAGATAGCTATAATAATTATGTAGACAAGTACAATTTGGAAAATGAAGCATTAATTAAATCCGGTAAATTAGAGGCATTAGTGCATTCAGATACTGATTTTATTAAGAAAGTCTCAGGCATAGAGCAAAGATTTGTATTAGATAAAGAAGGTATTTTGGACGTTGAAAGGATGAGACCCAATCTTAAGGAGAGGTCTAATGAAGAAATGTCTATCCAAGCTGAAATAGCAGTAGATGCATGTAGAGAAGCTATGGAAAATGCTGGAAGAGATGCTCAAGATATAGACGCAGTAATTTGTGGCTGTGCTAATTTGCAAAGGGCCTATCCTGCAGTGGCAATTGAGATTCAAGAAGCTCTCAATATTGAAGGTTATGCTTATGACATGAATGTTGCTTGTTCTTCCTCAACATTTGCTATTCAAAATGCATGTAACGATATATTAAGTGGAGTGGCAGAAAGAATTTTGGTTGTTAATCCAGATATATGTACCGCTCATTTAAATTTTAGAGATAGAGATGGGCACTTTATTTTTGGTGATGCTTGTACCTCAATTGTTTTAGAAAAAAATGATGGAAATCCTCATCCGAAAGCCTTTGAGATATTAGGTACTAAATTAAAAACCAAATTTTCCAATAATATAAGAAATAATTTTGGGTTTTTAAACAAACCTGAGAATTCTGATTCAGAAGCTCCTGATAAGCTTTTTATCCAAAATGGAAGAAAGGTATACAAAGATGTAGTTCCATTAGTAGAAGAGCATATCAAATCTCATTTAACTGAGTTGAATATAGAAGTTTCAGGCGTCTATAGATTATGGTTGCATCAAGCTAATTTAAACATGAACGAATCAATTGCAAAACGGATATTGGGCAGGGAAGCAAAGGGCAAAGAAATGCCCATTGTTTTAAACGAGTATGCCAATACTAGTTCAGCTGGTTCAATAATAGAAGTAGAGCCATGAGTACCTGGAGTCATTCCAGAAGCAACCTTCTTATTCATCAAAACTGCACCGATAGGAAATCCACCACCAATTCCCTTAGCTATTGGAACAATATCAGGTTTTACTTTTGATCTTTCAAATGAAAAAAAACTTCCAGTTCTAGAAATACCACACTGAACTTCATCTAAAATCAATAATATCTTTTTTTTATTACATAAATTTCTTAAATCTTTTAAACACCAATCTGGTATCACCTTTATCCCTCCTTCTCCCATTATAGGTTCAACCATAATTGCAGCTGTTCTTTTCGTAATCTTCTTTTTTAAGGACTTATGATCTCCAAATTTAAAATGACTAAATCCTGAAATTTTTGGACCAAATCCCTCAGTCATTT